>QIGM01000521.1 GCA_003230795.1 bacterium | reverse complement strand
ATCCTGCAGAAGATGACCGGCGGTGATACCCAGGCGGCAGCAGTTGCGGTCGTTAAGGGCGGTAAGGTTCTCGTGTCAGTTGATAAAGGCAAACCAAAAGAGATTGATGTTTCTTCTCTGACGATTGCTACTAGAGCAAAGCGAGGCTTAAAGCTCATTAAGCGTGGCACACCGGTAGTTGGCGTGTTTGCGATTCGAGAGAAGAAAGGTGGAAAGGCGAAGAATCTTTCGTTGTTCTAGGTTTGTTGGGGCACGTTGGTAAGTAGAGGAGATAGGTGGGTAAGGCGGTGAAGAAGAAGTATAGTGCATCTGATATTGAGGTACTCGAGGGACTCGAGCCTGTCAGAAAGCGGCCAGGGATGTACATCGCAGGCACCGATACGCCTGCAGGGCTCCATCAACTCATCTTTGAAATCTTAGACAACAGTGTCGATGAAGCGATGAATGGTCACGCGAGCGAGATTCGCGTTACCCTTCACAAAGACTGCGGGAGTGTGACTATTTCAGACGATGGTCGTGGTATCCCCGTTGATGAGCATCCAAAGCATAAAAAACCTGCACTCGAACTAATCCTCACCACGCTTCATGCGGGCGGTAAATTCTCTGACAAGAACTACAAAACAGCAGGCGGACTTCACGGAGTCGGTAGCTCAGTAGTAAATGCGCTGAGTGAAGAAATGGTGGCTACTGTCACTAGGGAAGGGAAGCAGTTTCAGCAGAAGTACTCTCGAGGTAAGCCGCTTACGCCGCTAAAAGTCATTAAGAAGTCAGCTCGTGGAAGCGGCACGGAGATTTTCTTTCGACCAGATTCAGAAATTTTCCCAAAGGTAATCTTTTCAGCAAAAACTGTTCGCGAAAGCATGCAGACCAAGGCCTATCTCAATCCTGGCTTAAAGCTTGTGTTTGTAGATGAGGCGGGCGGCACTGTTGAAGAGTTCTGCTACGAGGACGGCATTCGCGCCTTTCTTACTGAAAAGCTCAAAGAGAGTAAGAAAAACATCGTCGGAGAGGATCCTTTTTTCATCGAGAAAGACGATGGGATTTCCGTATCGGTTGCTCTTGCTTGGACAGAATCTACTACGGAACAGTTTTTCTCTTACGTAAACGGCATTTATACCATTGACGGCGGCTCACACGAGAATGGTGCTAAATCTGGGATTGTGAAGGCTCTGAGAAATTATATCAGTGTGCACAATATTCAGATGAAGGGTGTAAAGCTTGGTGCCGAAGATATCCGTGAGGGACTCTACTGTGTTGTTTCGGTGATGCTTCCCGGCGGTCAGTTTCAGCCGCAGTTTCAGGGACAGACTAAGTCAAAGCTAAACAACCCAGAAATCGCTCCTCTAGTTGATGCTGCTGTCCGTGGTTTGGAGCAACTTCTCAATCAGAAACCTTCAGCTGCTCAGGCAATAGTTGATCGCATACAGATGGCTGCCAAAGCGCGCGCTGCAAGTCGTGCGGCAAGCCAAGGTGTGCGAAGAAAGATTGGTATCTCGCATCGACTTACCTTGCCTGGAAAATTGGCGGATTGCTCAAGTATCAAGCCTGATGAAACTGAACTCTTTATTGTTGAGGGAGACAGTGCGGGTGGTAGCACGAAGCAAGGCCGAGACCGGGAGAACCAAGCTGTTCTTCCACTTCGTGGAAAGGTGCTGAATACGATTGGGACTTCTACGAAGAAAGCTGCTGAGAACAAAGAACTTTCGAATATTGTTTCTGCTCTTGGTTGCGGGGTAGGCGAGG
This sequence comes from bacterium, assembly GCA_003230795.1. GTDB lineage: Bacteria > Bdellovibrionota_C > UBA2361 > SZUA-149 > SZUA-149 > SZUA-149. The sequence goes on along the minus strand of QIGM01000521.1, from coordinate 8,363 downwards.
GAATGGATCTCTCAAAACTTCGCTACGGGAAAGTCATTATTCTTACCGATGCCGATGCTGACGGTATGCACATTGCTACGCTCTTGCTTGCATTCTTCTTCACGCATATGCGTCCACTCATTGAGCAAGGCCATCTCTATATTGGAAAGCCACCATTATTCGGAGTTTTTCCTGCAGGGGCGCAAAAGACTAAAGCGAAGGGCAAGGAGAAGAAAGCTCCTAAAAAGAAAGTCGCTAAGGGTCGCGCTCGAAAAGCTTCGAGCACTACGCCTGGGGCAGAGTGGGCTTACTCCGATGAGGAGCTACTGAAACTCACTTCTAAAATGAAAGGCTCTCCACGCATCGTTCGCTATAAGGGTCTTGGTGAAATGAATCCCGATACGCTTTGGGAGACTACGCTTGATCCTGCACAGCGGACACTTCTTCGTGTTTCCGCTAACGACCAGCAACTTGTTGGCGAAGCCTTGAAGGCCTTGATGGGAAATGACCCCTCTACTCGTTATCGGCTTATTGTTGATAATGCGGATGCTATTGAGCTTGATGTGTAGGGATCTTGTTCAACAGGTCCCTTACTAGGACAATAAAGCTTCAGCATCTGCAAAATTCATGATAGTCTCGCTGAAAAAGCGTATAAATCATCAACAGAGATGCCTAAAATGCAGGTCCCCAGAACCCTAGATCTCCCTAAGCTACTGAAACAAAAGTCATTTTTTCTTTTTGGGCCACGCGCTACAGGAAAAACAAGTCTTATTAGGGAGCAGTTCGGAGAAAATGCACTTGTAATCGATCTACTTAAATCCGCCTATTCATTAAGGCTCTCCGCGAACCCAGGAGAACTCGAGAATATCATCTCCTCAAGCCAACAAAGAGACATAGTTGTCATCGATGAAGTCCAAAAAGTGCCGGCTCTTTTAGATGAGGTTCATCGTCTTATCGAAGAAAAAGGCCTAACCTTTTTACTTACGGGAAGCAGCGCAAGGAAGCTTAAACGAGGAGCCGCGAACCTACTTGCAGGAAGAGCATGGAACTCTGAACTCTTCCCCTTAACGTTCCATGAATTAACTGACTTTAACTTAGGGCGTTATCTTCTCTATGGTGGACTGCCCTCAGTATATTTAAGCAAACAACCAGAAGAAGAGCTGGATGCGTATGTAAATACATATCTATACGAAGAATTACAGGCCGAAGGAATTGTGCGTAAGCTGGACGTATTTTCTCGCTTTCTTACGACAGCAGCCATTTCAAATGGTGAAATCCTAAATTATGCAAATGTTGCAAGTGATGCACAGATGTCGCCAAGCACAGTGCGTGACTACTTTTCGATTCTAGAGGACACGCTTCTTGGTTTTCTAATACCGCCTTGGTCGAAGTCTGTTAAGAGAAAGGCAACGCAGACAGCGAAGTTTTTTCTTTTTGATCCAGGCGTCACAAACCACATTACAGCAGTTCAAAGCATCGAAAGGAATTCTGATCTTTATGGCAACAGATTTGAAACTTTCATAGCTATGGAGCTGCGCGCATACCTTAGCTACAGGAGGGTAAAACACAAACCGCTATCATTTTGGCGCTCGACTCGTGGGTATGAAGTTGATTTTGTTATTGGAGATCAAATTGCAATAGAAGTTAAATCAAGCAAACAAGCTTCTCCTCGTTTCTTGAAAGGATTAAGAGCACTTCAAGAAGAAAACACAATTGAAAAATTCTTCCTTCTTTCGCAAGATCCAATATCAACCGAAAAAGATGGCATTCGCTCAATGCACTGGAAAGACTTTTTAGTAGAGCTTTGGGCAGATAAAATTGTCGGATAGTATTGAGCGAGCTACTCTTTCTCGGCCAAATTTTCCAGAATTCTCCCGATTGTTGCCAGGCCTAAACGAAAGCGATCGATGCCGAAATGCTCGTCTGGAGAGTGCCAACGGTCAGTCGGAAGTCCGTATCCAAGTAACACTGGATCGGCACCAGCCGCTTCTGCCAGCGGGCGAGTAATAGGAACTGTCGCACCACAAAGAATATAACGGCATTCCAATTCGTTCACGTCGGCGTAGGCTTTGGCTGAGGCTTTCGCTACGAAACTTTCAGGACTCGTCCGAAGAGGTGGTCCGCCATGGTCGCTCTCTACTTCGATTTCAATGCCTTCTCGCACGTTCTCGTGCAGGAATTTTCGAAAAAGCTCAGTGAGCTCTTCTGGCGTTTGGTCTGGGACCAAACGAAAAGATACTTTCGCCGAGGCGATTGCAGGGATCACGGTCTTAAAACCTTCCCCAGTGTACCCACCGTTTATGCCATTAATTTCCATAGTAGGTCGTAACCAACAAGACTCAACCGGACTATACTCGCTCTCTCCACCTTTCGCTGAAGCGCCAAACGTGGCTGTGAAATCCTTTTCGTCAAAGCGGAAGTCTATATTGCTCTTCTCTTCTTCGGAGAGTTCGGTGACCTTGTCATAGAATCCTGGAATAGTTATTCGTCCCGCTTCGTCTCGCGCTTTGGCTAGAACTTCAACGAGGGCATGAATAGGATTGATCACAACGCCGCCGTGTATCCCTGAGTGCAGATCGTAGTCTGAGCCACGTGCGGTGACATTGATTCCCTGGACACCTCGGTATCCGATGGTCACCGCGGGACGATCTTTGCTTTCAATACCGGCATCAACGACAAGCATATAGTCAGACTTTAGCTTATCGGCTTTCGTCTCCAATATTTCTAAGACACTTGGGCTTCCGCACTCCTCTTCTCCTTCGATGAAAATCTTTACATTGACGGGAAGGCTACCGTCTCGTTCGAGGAGGGCTTTTACGGCAAGGACTGTGTAGAGAATTTGCCCCTTATTGTCGGCAGAGCCGCGAGCATATACTTCTCCGTCTCTAATCTCAGGGGAAAACGGAGGTGTGGTCCACAAGTCTATCGGGTCCACGGGCTGCACGTCGTAGTGGCCGTAGAGCAGAACCGTAGGCTTGTCTGGGCCAGCGCCATCCCAGGAAGCAAAGAGGATTGGGTGTCCGGAGGTCGACCAGGTCTCTACGTCTAAACCGATTTCACTTAGAAAGGATCCAAGCCAAACCGAGCAGGCATCGATTTGTTCTCTATAGGCCGGGTCGGTACTGACGCTCTCGAAGCGCAAGAAGGTGAATAAATCCTCAAGAATCCGATCGCGATTGTTGTCGAAGAATTCTAGAAGTGAATTGCTGCTTTCTGAACGAGAGGGCATGGGAAATCCAAGATTTGTTTGTATTCGTTAGTAAGTAGGAAATTACATTATCTACTATAAGGTGTGCCAAAACTACCATAGCTATTGAGCGGTTATTTGCATACATCAGAGCGTAGATACTCCCCTCTACCGCCTTTAGTGCCGCGATCCCAAGAAAACTTCTTCCGCGAAAGTGTAGTAAAAAGCTTGCTACTGCGTTTACAAGGTAAGCAAGCGCTGGACTGAGAAGTAATAAGGTGGAGAAAAGGTAAGCCCTCAGCACGAACTCTTGAGAGATAGCTAAGGCTAGCCCAGCGCCGAAGTTTTGCAATACTGAAACATTCTCGTCGCGATTGGTCACTTCATTCTCATGATATTTCCCCAAGACTAAGAGAAGAATGAGGTGAAGCAAGGCAAGAATGACTACGACAATCGCGGCACCGAATACTCCTCGCAGAAGCATTTCACTTGTGAACCGTAATCGTGGCTGTACTTCGGCAAGAAAATGAAAGCAAGAGGCGATTGCAGTCGCTAGGAAGAGCAGAAGTATTTGTTTAGGAAAGCTTTTACGGAAGTAATAGAGCATAAGTCCTATTCAGCAAAATAGTCTGGATACAGCTCGCGTAATCCTTCAAGGGCAAGACGATAGGCATCAGCTTTGAATCCTTCGATGCGCTCGAGGAAAGTATCGTAGTTTACCCATTCTGTTTTATCGAACTCTGGGTCCTCGTGGCTATCTAAGTTGATGACCGCGTTCTTTTTTAGGCGAACAAGAAAATAGGTCTGCTCTTGTCCACAGTGACCTCGACGGTGAAGATGAGGTGGCCAATCGTAAGTGATAGTTCCTGGAAGCCGACCAATTAGCTTCACATCGCAGGTGCCAATCTCCTCTTCTAGCTCCCTCCACATCGCTTCCTCTACGGTCTCACCTTTTTCGATGCCACCTTGCGGGAACTGCCAAACTTTGTAGCCATCGGATCTTCGGCATGCGAGGATCAGTCCCTCCTTGTTAACCACCACAATGGCGACGTTGGGGCGATAGCCTTTATTGCTCATTCGGCACCTACGATCTCCGCAAGCTCGAGTATGAAAGGATCATCAGGCCAAAATCCTAGGAGTAATTCGATAGCCTCAAGGACCTGCGTTCGTTTCCCTAGGATGAGCAAGGACTCAGCATACTCAAGCCCGGGGAGTGGTCCAAATACTACGCTTGCTTCAAGAGGCTTCTCGCCTAACTCCCTATGGAAAGACTCAAGCGCAAGTTCCGGCTTGCCAGTGCGTCTCTGGATCTCGGCCAAAAGTGTCAGAAGAAAAATTCGGTCTTGTGGGGCGTCGATGCGATTCTGATCGCCTAATGCGGTCAGAAGAAGTTGTTCGGCGTCTTCTTCTTTGTCAGCCCGAGCAAGCGCTCTGGCGTAACCGAGAATCACGTGTGAATTTCCAGGCTCAGCAGTGAGTGCTTGATCGAAAACTGCCTGGCATTCGTCGAATCGCTGATTCTCAATCAATGCCTCACCATGAAAACAAAGAGTCTCTGCGGTCGGACCGGAAAGTAGAGGGATGAGTTCGTCAAAAACCTCTGCGAGCTCGCGCCAGAGCTCAGCGCGTTCATACACTTTAAAGAGAAGCTTGATTACTTGAGGGAAATTCGCAGAACAAATGAAATATCGATGCACCAAAAGTATTGCGGCCTCGATATCGCTGCGAAGGATTGAGGAATCAATCGCGTTACTGATCGCGGGCAGCTCTCTTGGGAAGGCATCAAGGTGCCGCTTTGCAATCTCTAAGCCTTCAGTATCGGATTCGAGTTCCAAAAGAAAACTCCAAAGGTTTCCTAGGACGTCGGTTTGGTGTGGATTGAGCGAGAGGCTTTTTTCGCAAGCAGCAAGCCCTTCAGCGGGCTCGCTTATTCCACGAAGGCAGTAAGAGAGTATTGCATTTCCGACCATTGGGTGATCACCAACAACCCCGCGTAGAGTTGGGAGAGCCTGGAGTCGGTCGCCCCTTCGAATCATATCGAACACTTCGGGGAAGGCATCACGAAACGGCTTTGCTTCTCTACTTTGAGCGGCGAGGAGCTTTTCCATGCCGGAGAAGTGGTCAAGACGTTGCGCTTCGTAGAACGCTTCCGAGGCGGCGCCGTGATTCTCTTGGGATTCATACATGCATCCCAAGGCGTACTGAGCACGTGATGAATGCGACCAGCTCGACACCTTGTCTCGATCTCGAAGCACTGTCGCGGCCGCTTTAAGGTCTTGGTTTACGAGAGCTTCTTCGAAGGTTTTAAAGTTAGTCTGCTGAGCGGGATCCTGAAAAGCACTCGCTTGCGTAAGTATGTCCTCACCATTCTCTACGTTATCAACGAGTAGTTCAGCTAAACCCGGAAAAGTCTCCGTGTTCTGATCTACTGCCGAAATAATAGGAAGCTCAAAAGCGGGCGCTTCCGAAAGCTCAACCATGCTAAAAAGCCCAAATCGAGAATCACTCCGTCCAGTTTCGGCCAGGCCAATAAGGTTCGCGACGCTTCCGTAGTAGGTGCTAAGTCGAGGAGAGTTTCTTAGGCTGTCGGGCGCTTCGATGTATCCTGCCGCGATCATTTTCTTGAGCGCGGTGATCATATCGATTTGTGCCCAAACAAGCAGTCCAGAGATTGGCCGGAAATTCCGTAGCTCGAACGGGATGACTGCCGGAATGAAAAAGCTTTGCGAGTTAAAGTAAAGTATCGGGCAAGGCTTTGTCGGTGAAATGCGGGTTCGTTTAGGCTCGTAGTCCCCGTAGAGAACCGTTTCGCAATTCTCCGCAACGGGAGCCCCCTTCGTGCGATCGTAAGAAACGGGAGGGAGTGAGCGGATGCGGTCTGGTAAGGCGTGCATCCAAAAGGCGCCATCAGCGCTACGAAATCCGTGTGGGCAGTCTCGGATCTCTGCGATAAGAATTCTTCGACCGGAGTCGTTCTGAAGCGACTCTGCAGTGTGCCCTACAATTCGCATACTTCTATTCGTCCAGCTCGTTTTCATCTGGCCCATTTTCGTCTGGATCCGGGAGGGAGGCAGGGCGTCCAAGTCTTACATTTAGTAAGGCAATGGTTTGTTCAATGCTGCAGTCTTTGTCTTGTTCCCCGCTGGACATGCTCTTAATTGTGCAGGTCGAGCTCTGGAATTCTTGTTCCCCGAGTATTACAACTAAGGGGATGTTTTTTCTGTCTGCGTACTTTAGCTGCTGGCTGAGTTTAGAAATCTGCGGGTAGAGTTCAACCTTAATTCCGGCAGCACGAATCTTCGCACTTACTTCGGCGCCGAAATGCGCGTGTGCTTCCTCAAGGACAGCGACTAGTACTTCCGCCGTGGTTTGTTTCGCCTTCAGCGTGCCGAGCTCTTCAAGTCCAGCAAGTAGGCGGTCAAGACCAACGCTTGCGCCGACACCTGGTAGCTGCTGTTTGGTATAGAGACTGGCCAGGTCGTCGTAGCGACCACCAGAACAGACGGAACCAATATCTGGTAGCTCATCGAGCATGGTCTCGAAGACGATGCCCGTATAGTAATCGAGTCCGCGCGCGATAGAGAGGTCAAGGTTAAGGCTGCGGTCATCAATTCCAGAACCACTTAGAACGCGCAGTACGAGTTCAAGTTGATTCAAAGCTTCTTCAGCTTTAACGAGAGTCTCTGCAGGTGCTGATTCGAAAAAGTCCCTCAGTCTCGAAATAGTCTCTGAGTTAGACGTCGCGTTCATCGATAGTTGGGTAAAGAGAAATATACGTGCAATTTGTTCTTCGTTGAGTCCAGCTTCAGACGTGAGTTCTTTTGTTACGGCTTCTTCGCCGGCTTTCTCAAGCTTGTCGATTGCCCGGAGCACCGGAACGCTTTGTTCGCTCGCATCAATCGTTTCAAGCGCGCAGCTAAGTAGCGCTCGATGATTGAATCGTATCGTGCAATTTACCCCGAGTGTTTCGAAGCAGCGATGCATTACGGTGATGATCTCAGCATCTGCGATGGCCGAGGTGGTTCCGATAATATCGAAGTCGCATTGGGCGAACTCGCGATATCTTCCGCGCTGAGGTTTCTCAGCGCGCCAGACTGTAGCAACGTGGTAGCGACGAAAAGGCGTGCCAACTTCATGGATGTGCATGGCGGCAAAGCGCGCCAGTGGAACGGTGAGGTCGAAGCGAAGGGCTACGTCGCGCTTGCCGTTATCAGCGAAGCGATACATCTGCTTGTCTGTTTCCTCAGAACCCTTACCGAGCAGTATCTCGGCGTATTCTAGCGCTGGGGTCTCAATTGGGGAAAAACCAAAAGACTGGAATACCTCGACCAAGGATTGAAGCATTTCCGCACGCGGAATAGCTGTCTCGGGAAGAATGTCTCGAAATCCCTTAAGGACTCTGGGTTGTATTGGAGGTTTGGCCACAGCAGGTATAGTTAATTAGTTTATAGGGTTACGTGTAATCAAGAGCGGTATTGGGGGATCCGTCGCTCCAAACAACTCACATTATACGAGAACATTCACTTTATAAACGAGAACCTCAAAGGGATAGTATCTCAGTAGTAGATCCTCAGTGGCAGCGGCGGGAATTTGAGCTTGTGGGGAAGGGGTTTGACCTGGATTGGGTAGTTTGCCAAGCCTTGTCTTCCACAGCGTAAAAACTAGTCCAGATAAAGAGGAATCGGCAGCACTGAATGAGCTCAACCCAGTTACAGCAATCTACCGCAGAGAAAATCACTCTATCCAACGGATTAACACTTCTCCTGGATTCTGACGCCAGATTCATATCCACCAGTGTTGGAATATCGATTCTAGGTGGGCTACGTGATGAGCCCTTAGAGAAGCTCGGCATTACTCATCTTCTCGAACACCTTCTTTTTAAACGTACTAAAACCAAAGGAGTTCGAGAGATAGCGTCTTTGATGGACGCTTTTGGATCAGGCATTGAAGCTTTTACTGATGCTGACTCTCTTTGTCTTCAGGCGACCGTTGCTGAGAAAGAGGTCGAAGACTTACTCGAGTTCCTCGCAGAGCTTCTCTGCGATACCGCGTTTGATGAGCAAGACCTGGAGAAGGAACGTAGAGTTGTTCGGCAGGAGATCTTGGATTGTCAGGACGATCCGGGCGAAGTGGTATTTCAGGAGCTCAGTCGGAGGTTTTGGCCTACCGATGTGCTTCGTTATCCAGTATTCGGCAC
>QIGM01000082.1 GCA_003230795.1 bacterium | reverse complement strand
CGATTAGCATTTGACAATTTCGTACTAGCCTAGAATTACAACGTTAATGACCCGTTCTTATAGAATACACCTATCCTACTGAACGCTTACCGTCTGTTTATTGAGTGCTTGTAGCCTACGGAAACCCATGTCTGAACACAACCCTTGGAAGACTCTTGATTCAAAAGTCGTGTATGAAAACGACTGGATTCGCGTTCGCGAGGACGCAGTAGTTCGCCCCGATGGTAAAGAGGGAATCTATGGCGTAGTGGAGACAAGAATCGCAGTTGGTGTTGTTCCACTAACGGCTAAGGGAGACGTGGTTCTCGTCGGTCAGTTTCGTTATGCAATGAATGAATACTCTTGGGAAATCATCGAGGGTGGTTCTGATGGAAATGAGATCCCACTCGAAACCGCAAGACGAGAATTACAGGAAGAGGCTGGTATAGTCGCAAAAAAATGGACTCGCTTAGGTGAGGATATTCATCTCTCGAATTGCCACTCCTCTGAGATTGGCGTGATATATCTCGCCGAGGAGCTTGAAGAGATCGAAGCCGCTCCCGAGGGAACTGAAGTACTTCAAAACAAAACCTTACCTTTCGAGGAAGTGATGCGTATGGTCGAAGACGGCGAGATAAAAGACTCTCTTAGCCTTCTTGGAATGTATCGAGCCGCCAAGCTCCTCGCAGAACGCAGTAGCGGCGCGCAAGAAAGTAGTAAAGCGTGACGCCCTTAAAAGCGTAACCAAGGGAAGGTTAATTCGAAGAATCATTCGCAGCCATATGAACAGTTAATTGTTCAAACGGAATATTCCAGCCATTCTCATTACAAGCATCAACACAAAGACGACTCATCAATCGTTTCAGCTCGTTGTGTTTTGACGCAAGATCTCCTTTAAAATCTCCAATGACTGCGATATTTAACGAGGAGGCGCCTGCTTCTTCAAACTCTACTTTAAGAGTAAAATCTGCCTTATCGTATTTTCTATCTATTAGTGCTTTCTGCATGAAGGACTTCAAGGTCTTAGGTATCTCTGAAGTAGATTGAGACTGGAGCCCGTAGTCGATTCCAAAGGAAACATGGTGTCGAAAGCCCTTGCTGAGTACGAGTGGTGTCTTTGATAGAAAGTCCTCGGTCTGATACGTCTTACGCGAACCACCTAACAGTACGAGCTCCACCATATGGTGAGTCTGTTGAATAATTTTCCCATACGTCTCGTCAGCGAGTACTACCCAATCTCCCAGTTTAGAGGGGAACCAAAGCTCCTTCTCATGAGAAGGTCTGGAGCGCAGATCGATCATATCCTGCAGTGGTAGACGAAGAGTTGCTCCTCCCAGTCTCGGATTCGAGAGTAGCGTGTAATAATTAAGCCGCTCTACCTTCCAAGGCACACCGTCAATAATCACTCGCTCACCCTCACGCACCTGCCCCATGTTAAGCAGCACCAGACCCTGTGCCCAATATCTGGGAATCGCCTGCTTTGATGACCACACGGCGCCAAGGATAATCATCAAGGCGAGAGTAAGAAGCACCCAGTCTCCGAAGAAAAATAGCACGAGCAGAAAGACAAACACTCCGCCGAAGCTAGTGAAGGCGATATACAAAACGTTAAAAATTCGCACCTTCATTGAAAGCTCACCCCTATGAAAAGGGCTGATTTTTTGCATCAGAGAAAACGTTCGCCTGAGCACGATCCAGAAAGTGAATGAAGCGAGAATTGCGAGAACTAGATTACGTCCTCGACTGCGAAAGAACAGATCGAAGAGTTCGCGAATCGAACTACCGATGGTTCGCCGTTCTCTCTCAAATTGCTGGAGCTTTTGCTGTGAAATGCTGAGTTCCGTTTTGGCTGTCGACAGTCGATCCTGCCAGTCGCCCTCAAGTTCTGCCAAGCGACGCACTACGGGAGTGTCTGTCGCCAAACCTTGAAGCTCTTCGACATTTTGAATTGCTACTTTTATCTCTCCAGTACGTTTTCGGTAATGGGCAATACTCGAACGAAGGCGTTCTATTTCTCTCGGTCGGGACGTCAGACGCTTCAGTTCTTGAAAGAGTGGTGCGAGCAACTCCTTAAGCTCCGCACCCCAATTAAAGTCGACTCCTAAGCCCGGCACACCACCGGTCTGAATCTCCGCCTCTGAGGCGATGATACCGAAGTTCTCGTTCAAGGCTTCATGTTCAGCACTGAGTAAGCGAATCCGATCGTTGAGCTCCATCTCCCGCCCCTTTGCTGAGGCACTTCGCAACTCTTTCTGGGCCTTTTTAATCCCTATGGCAACCTTCTGCAGGCTATCCACAATGGAAGCCAGACTGCTGAGCTTTTCAGCTCTTTGCTTCTCTAGAATGGCGGCTTCTGCTTGAACTTCAGCTTCAAGATTCTCAACCAGATCCTCGGCCGAAGATTTGGCCGAAGTTTCTGTGGCCTCCTGAGCCAGAGAAACTGAAATACCGAAGCCAGTAAAGGAGCCAGTAAAGAAGACCGTAAAAAGGAATAGAAGTGCTAAAAACTGCCTGAGCCCCGACATTATTGATTTCATTCCCATCATTTCGCCCAAAAATAAGGTTTTATGCCTCGACAACGTAAAGAACGCGCACATTCACGCCGACATAGAGGACTATTAGATCTATCAACGGTTCTCTTCTAAACACAAGGCCAAACGATGAATCTGCAAGCACTTGCTCTCTCATCATCTCGCGTTCTGCTGCTAAGCCTTATGTTTCAGTTCGTTCTCTTCGTCAGCCCCAACACCTCAGACGCCGAAATATACAAATACACCGACGCAGAGGGCATGCTGCACTTTGTAGACGCAAAAGAGAAAGTACCAGAAGAATTTCGCGAACAGCTCTCCTCTCAAAAAGCTCTACGTGCAATTAGCAAGGTGACTCCCGGACGAAAGAAACTCTACGAAAAAGAACGCTATGAGCATACATCAAGCGCTGGTGCAGGCCGAGTCGAGCTGTTTGTTACCGATTGGTGCAGTTACTGCCGCAAGCTTGAGGCTTATCTCGATACAGAGAAAATCGCTTACAAGAAGTACGATATCGAGAAAGACAAGAAGGCTGCGAAACTCCACGCAAGTCTTGGCAGTGGCGTGCCCATTACTCGCATCGGCACGCAAGTATTTAGCGGCTACCGCCCAGAGGCTATCGTCAAAGCGGCTCGCCAAGTAAACTAGGCATCTGTTAGGATGCTACTAAGAAGCTGCATTTTACTATCTCGGTATCTCTATCGTCGAGCTGATTCGGGATAGCGTTTTCGAGATAGCGGTGTTTCAGGTGCGGATTAATTCTCAGACGACTCGCCTAGAGCAATATCGAGCATAGGAAATGGCCAAGGCCCCAGAACAAACTACCGTACTCATCGTCGAGGACCATATGGCGATGAGGAAGATTATCCGGACGGTTGTGCAATCTATCGGCATCCGCACGATGCATGAGGCAGCCGACGGCGCTGAAGCGCTGATGATGCTCAAGCAGAGCAACCTCGATGTTGTCGTCAATCCAAGCCTTGAGCAGGCGAATGAAAAAATAGATTTAGTGATTTGCGACTGGTCGATGCCTAGAAAGAGCGGTCTCGATGTGCTTCGCGGAGTTCGAGCGAATCAAAGGCTGGCCAATCTTCCTTTTCTGATGCTGACCGCTGAAGGAAGTCGAGAGAATATTCTACAAGCCGTAGAAGCGGGCGTTGATGATTACGTCGTAAAACCCTTTACCGCTGCGGTACTAGAACAAAAGATTCGTGCACTCTTGTTGAAATGCTAAGCAGCGAAGAGTGCTGCGGAAATCTAGCCCGATTAACGGATTGACTTGTGGTATACTCATGATGACACGAACAAACAATTCGCCAATGGGATTTTAGAATGGGTGGCGTAATTATTTATTCTTTTCTAATTGCCGGCGGCATCTGCCTGCTCGCTGTCAGTTTGTTCATGTGGCTAAACTCTAACAACTCCTCTGTTGACGATAATGCCTACGATCGCTCTTTTAAGCCGGAGGCGCTTGTCTCAAAATACAAGGTAAACACAAAGAGCGACATGGACACCTTCGATGCGAAGTCAATGAACAAGTATGCTGCGAAGAAGGCAAATACTGCGAAAGCTGTGAGTGATGAAAAGACGCCAGAATCCTCCAGTTCCACGACTGAAACACTCGAACATGACAAAGGGCATGACAAAGAGCATAACGAAGAGGAAGAGACTGACAAGAAAGAAGAAAAAGCCGAGGCCTTGGAATCAGACGAAGAAGTAAAGTCTAGCTAAGACGTTACTTCCAAAGCAAGCGACTGTAGTTTTTTGAGATCCAGCTTTCCTGAGCCAAGCATCGGCAAAGATTCCACCAAATAGAAATCCTCTGAACGCGGAATCCAAAGATTCGGCAAAGAAGTCTCCTTCAGTTCCCGAACAATACTTCCGGGTTCAATCTCAAGCGTTGAGAGCACTACTAGTCGCTCACCCTTTTTCTGATCCGGAACTGCCGTAACCGCTAGCACGCTATCCTCTGAGCCGAGCACGTCATACACCGCCTCTTCAACCGCCCCGTGAGGAACCATCTCTCCGGCGATTTTACTGAAGCGACTGAGTCGACCAGTGATTTCAACAAAGCCTTCTTTATCAATCTTCGCCATGTCCCCTGTAATATACCAACCGTTCTGCAGCACTTCCTTAGTGAGTTGGTCGTTTCCAAGATACCCAGCCATAACGTTCGGACCCTTGACGAGCAATAATCCTTCTTCATCAGGGCCCAAGCTTACACCAGAGTTTGAATCAATGATCTTTACGGCAACCCCAGGAAGAGGACGCCCGACGCTTCCGTATTTCGTGCCTGCTTGAGAGCGACGACCTTCGCCAGAGTTTTCAACATTGGCAATTGCAACCGGAGAAAGCTCCGTCGCCCCGTACCCTTCGCGTGGCTCTACACCAAAGCGCTCCTGAAAGCTCTCGCGAATACTATCGCGTAGCCTCTCCGCCCCAACAAACACATGCTTAAGGCTTGCTAACTGCTCAGGCTTTATCTTTCGCGCATACATCTGAAGGAACGTTGGCGTACTGATCAGCACAGTAGCGCTCTCCTCCCGACAGATTCTTCCGATAGCGGTGGCATCAAGAGGATTCGGGTAATACACCACTCTCATACCTGCCAAAAGAGGTAGCCAGAGCGTGCCGGTAAAGCCAAATGAATGAAAAAACGGCAGCACCCCAATCATGCAGTCTTCTTTGCTGAAGTCTTGAATCTCGTAGAGCGCGGTTAGATTTGAACTAATATTACCATGCGATAGCTTCACCCCTTTAGGAGTTCCTGTGCTACCGCTTGAGAATATCACCGTCGCAAGGTCTGAATGTTTAGAATAAGAAAACGGCGTGATTGCAAAAAAGAGTCGCTGCGGTAGTGCAATTGCAAGGCAGCTAAGTACAAAGGCAATTGTCTTACTACTCTCCTCCGCCAAGTCCTCTAAGGGTAGGGTTTCAACACTCGGCACAAGCTTAGGAAAAGGCCTTTTTTCTAAAAACTTTGTTGCCGTAACAACTTTCTTAATCCCGCACTGAGAGGCCGCAGAAGAAAGAGAATCCTCTGAAGAGGTATAGTTAAACGGCACCGGAGTCTTGCCAGCAAGCAAGAGTGCAATATTGGTAACCACCCCTGCAGTTGACGGCGGAAGCCAGACGCCCACTATTTTCTCATTGGCAAACTTCGCCCGAAAGACGCGAGCAAGCGCGATACTTCGAAGCAAGAGACCGAAGGCCGTGACCCATTTCCCGCCGTAATCTTTTACGAGCCGTCGAAACGGATTTCGCTTACAGGTAGCAAGAAACCCGGCGTGTAATACCTTGAAGGCGTCATCTCGGCAATGAAAGGCCTCAGAAGAGAGCTCCTGAACTGCTTGTCGCACCTCAAAACTAGAACTTGTTGACGGAAGTAGGTCGCCAAAGGACACCGTCAGTGGATACGGTATAGACGCTGGCCACTTCCAAATATACTTACCACCTCTAAACGAGAAGATACTTCCCCAGACTCGGTCTAGATGCACGGGCACAATCGGCGCATCAACCTTGTTCATAATTCGTTCAAGCCCTCGCTTAAACTGTAGTAACTGCCCAATCCTGGAAATTCCGCCTTCTGCAAAAATACAAACCAGCTCGCCCTTCTCTATCGATTCACTTGCCGCGGCAAGAGCGTTCTCGATATCGCCTCGCTTACTTCCTGACTCCACCGGGATAGCCCCCATGATTCGCGCAAAGGGTTTTACGAGCTTCTGTTCGTAAATAGGTCGAAACATCAAAAAACGAACCGGGCGCTCAAGAGAAGCGAGCAGCACTGGCGCATCAATATAGGAGACATGATTACAAACCAGCAGGGCTCCGCCTTCTGCAGGCACTTTTGCACGGCCCAAGACCTTCACTCGGTAAATCGTATGCACCAATACCCAGTTAATGCAGCGAACAAGTACTTCAGGAAGGACAGTGCAGATATAGACCGCTGCAAGGATTGCGGTCACACCTACCGCTAGGAAGACATGCGCAGGAGAAAACGAAAGATAATCGACGAGAACGAGAAGCAAAAAAGAAGAGAAAAGCATCGCGCTGAAAGACGCAAAGTTAGTTGCCGCAATATAGTCTCCGCGTCGTTCGTCTGGACTATGCTCTTGAAGATAGGAGTTCACTGGAACTATGAAAAACCCAGCGCTTAGGCCAAGAAGAACCAATAGGACAATAGAGAGCATGTAGGCACTCGACGTGAACGCCAAGGTAGAACCGAAGACTGCAAGTCCAAATGCGCCAAGTGGCACCAGACCTAACTCCACTTTACCCTCAGACACGGCTCCCGCAACGAGGCTCCCGAGTCCAATTCCCAAACCAAGCGCTGCCATGAGCATACTCGTCTCCACATCATTCCATCCACCGAGCTGTTTCGCGTAGAGCGCAAGGTTGAGTTGGTAGAGAGAGCCCACCGCCCAAAAGTACGAAATCGCAAGCATTGAAAGAAAGAGCCCCTTGTCCTTCTTCATTTCACGAAGCGTTTTTATAGCGTCTAAGGGATTGTATCGTAGTTTACCCTTGGGATTCGCAGCCGGCACCCGCCCGACAAAACCACTAGCGATTAATCCACATAAAGAAATACTAACAAGGATAATTCCAGGAAGATAAGGCGAAGTGTCTAGGCCAGCCGTAAGAAAACCACCAAGCGCGGTGCCACCAATGATCGCAAGAAAGGTCCAGAACTGAATGAAGCCGTTTCCCCGAGAAAGCTCCTCGGAAGAAAGTAGCTCCGGGAGTATGCCGTATTTCGCCGGGCTGAAAATTGCGCTTTGCAGACCTGTTAGGAACAACACTCCTAACAAGGCATACGTATGTCCAGAAGCGATACACCAGGTCGCAAGTAGCATTACGCCAACTTCCATTACCTTCATCGAGCGAATAATGCTCGTCTTCGAATAGCGATCGCTAAGCGCCCCAGCGAAGGGCGAAAAGAGAATAAACGGCACAACGAAGAATACGTTGATCAGAATCAGGTGCGTAATCCCCCCCTCTTGCTCTTTCATCAGCGCACCGACGACGAGCAAGGTGAGAATGACCTTGAAAATGTTATCGTTACTCGCACCGAGAAACTGCGTCACCATCAAGCCTTTAAAGCCATTTGAGGAACAACTCTGCTTAGGAGTTTCGGGCTTAGGGGTTTCGGGTAATTTGCTCACAGTTCACGCGGGGGATTGAATCGAGACAATAAAAAAACAAGGCTAAGGATCAGGACGACCAAAACCCCCGGAAAGTATTACCGTATTGTATTACCGCAAAAAATCCAAAGTCTAAAGAGACGCGATGTACTTCACTACGTCAATCTTACTAATAATACCGGTAATCGTATTCGCATCGTCAGTAACGACGGCAACACTGGCATCATCAAGAAGCGGTTCGAGCATCGCAATGTGATCGTGAGGAGTCACCTTACCCTTTAGCTCATTAGCCGCTTCAAGTACGGGATCATTCGGCTTCAATGTTCCAAGGAGTAGCGCCTGTAGGAGATCGGATTCATGAATCATCATATGCGAGCGACCCCCAGTGCCAGCAATCGGCATTTGAGAAATACCGTGGTCACCCATTCTACCTGCAACCGTAGAGATATCCTCGTCCGCTTCAGCGAAAATTACATCCCCGCCTTTATGCGACAAGACATCCGCCACCCTGCCTTTCCAAAGCCCAAAACCGTGCAGCGCGAAGCCGTTATCTCTTAACCACTCGTCATTATACACTTTGCTGAGATAGCGGTTGCCAGAATCGCCGCAAACAGCAACTACCGTCTTTCCAGGACCAAGCGCGCGCGCGACTTCAATAGCGGCAAATATACCAGCACCAGAGGTATCTCCTACGAACAAGCCTTCTTCTCGCGCAAGACGACGAGTCATATAGAACGCTTGGCGATCGTTTACTTGCTTTACTTCGTCGATGACGGAAAAATCTAAACAACCAGGGACGAAACCGTTGCCGACTCCCTCCATCTTCCAGCCAGTTTTATCAGTCACCGGCTTCTTGTAATAGGAATTATAGAGAATACTACCTGGAGGGTCGAAGAGAACGTTGCGCACTTCCTTCCCGGCTTCCTTCGCTTTCTCCTTAAGATAGCGTCCCACACCGGAGATGGTTCCACCTGAGCCGGCGCCAGAAACAAAGGCATCAATCTCCCCATCGGTTTGTTCCCAAAGCTCAGGACCCGTGGTCTGGTAGTGCGCTTCAATGTTGTCGAGGTTAAAAAACTGGTCTATGAGCAGAGAATTAGGTGTCTCACGAACTATTCGCTTCGCAACCTCCCTCCAGCTCTCTGGGTGATCCTCGGGCACGGCAGTGGGCGTAACCACAACTTCCGAACCGAAGGCCTTAAGCATATTAATTTTTTCAACGCTAAACTTATCAGGCATCACAAATATCGCGCGGTAGCCTTTTACTGCTGCAACCATCGCAACTGCGAGACCGGTGTTCCCGGCGGTTGCTTCAACTAGGGTGCCACCCGGCTTAATTTCTCCCCGCGCTTCTGCTTGCTCAATAATGTGCTGCGCCATGCGGTCTTTCACAGAACCGCTCGGCTGAAGAAACTCACACTTTACAAGCACTCGAGCCATTGACTCATCAACGACCTTGTGGAGTTCGATCATTGGCGTGTTACCAACAACTTCAAGAATGGAAGAAACGGGTTTGTTCATATTTATAACGGATGCTCGACTCGAGGATTAAATTTAAACACATGAAGATCGTATGAGTGTTCTTCATCTATATCAATATACAAAACCTCCTCATACTCTAACTCGATTATTATACTTGCATTCGTTCGGTTAATCTTTAGATCACTTTGCTTTTCGATCGGAATTTCTAGCTTCCTAATTTGGATAAGGAGATATTCTCGAATTTCAGCATCCGAGAATATCGTAGCCTTCCTTGCCTGGGCATCCATCATCCCCTCGAGTTCCGAAGCGTAATAGTAGAAAGGAAACACCTGAGAGCCGACAAACACGGTCGCAGAGACAACAAGGACAAAGATCAGTACGCCGAGACGATTTAGACCAGCCTCATTCTCTAGTGGACGTTTTAGGGATAGTTTCATAGGAACGCTTTCGCTCTTGAAGTCTATAAAGGGCAGTTCAATTGCCTCGCAAGAAAATAAGCACGGCCAATCATCCGATAGCCAATCATCCGATAGCCAATCATCCGATAGAATGACTGGCAGGAAAACCGAAGATTCAGATTCCGTACCAGCTTTGGAGACATTCTAGCAGGAGAGGCTTAGTGTGACGAAGCAAGAAACGCGCAATTCACTGAACAGGCTGCTTTTTTTCGCTTGTCGTAGACCCGATATTCCTATAATCTTACTCAAGCTTTAACAGGCTCCTAGCTTAAAACTAGGAAGCCCATTACTCACTTTCTCGCGTAACACCGTAAATGAAATCATTAGCCGAAATCTCCGCAAATTCCACAGAGCAGCGGCCAAGCCGTCCGGCTGAGAAATTTCGAGCAATGAAGCTAATACTGCCAGGTTTGTTCCTCTTGCTACTCGGCGTGGGTAATATCTGGGTGGGAAGCTATAAAGCGGACCAATATCGCGATGTCATCAACGAACTCGCCCTACTCCAAACAACGCCCGGACTTGAAAGCGCCTCCACTCTGAGACGAGTCCAGTTCGCCGAAGAAGTCGCCTCACGACACTACGAGCGACTTGCAAAAGCAAGAGCCCGCTTGGATTTCTACGAACTAGTTACCTACGGCGGTAAGGTGTTTGTTGGATTGAGTGCAGTGTTTCTTCTCGGAGGAATACTCCT
>QIGM01000323.1 GCA_003230795.1 bacterium | reverse complement strand
GAAACGAACGTAAGGAAACAGGAAATCTATAGTGTGATGACTATAGAACCGCCGGGGATGGGGTTTTTTGCTGTAAGCTGACCTACCAACGATAGGGGCGATTTTTAAGTCGTATCCCGGCTTTGAACAAACTGAATATAGTAGAGTTCTCTTTCTTCCTTTTAGGGACACCGCTTTGCGCAGCGTTCTGTGAAGCCTTGGAGATTTCAATGCCGGCGTGTTGAATCATTTGCTCAAGGTCCTGCTCCCAGTTTGGCGGTAAGATGTAGCGTTGGGTCACGGTGCCGTCATAGTTCTGAGCAGCGTTTAGTTGTTCCTGGTGAGAACCATCAAGCAGTAGTTGGGCTTCATGCAATGCCCCTAAATCTCGGGTAGCTATAAGGCTCCCAACTTCGTCGACAAGGCAATTTATAGCCATCGCCATGTTTTTGATTTCGGTGATGAGCTTACTGCCGTCTGCTCCAAGGGAGCACATATAATCATGTGCTTGAGTATCAATGATGCGAATTCTTTCGTTGTACTCATCTATGGTTCGGTCGAGGTAGGCAATCCTTTTGGAAAGCGTCTTCATGGCAGAGTCTCGACGATAGAGTATTGTCACGAAAATTAGTATCGCGAAGCCAGTGCTGCCAACTGTTAGGATTGCTACAAGATTGTTCATAACCACTCTCCGTATTGTATAACGGCAAGATCTTGATCGAACTTAACGATTTTGTCGTAGAAATTCGACCAATCTGGGCTTTTGACAACGTCAAGTTGGGTCAAGATGTGGTCGGAGCGGGGGAGAAGGCCCAGGAAAGAAGACCTGTGGACGTCAGAGAATGCTGAGCGGGTGAATGGGCTTGGTGTCTGTCTCGTAGGGAACAGGTGCGTAAGTCACCTGGCCCGGAGAGACAGACACCAAGCCCATTCACATCAATCCAAACCTATACGCCTACCGAGCGATCTTAGCGTAACGAATTCTCTTAGGAGTCTCGGCCTCAGCACCCAAACGCCTTTTTCGATCCTCTTCATACTCAGTATAATTACCATCGTACCACACCACCTTACTCTCTCCTTCAAAGGCGAGAATGTGGGTCGCGATGCGATCGAGAAACCAGCGATCGTGGGTAATGACTGCGGCACAACCTGCGAAATTTTCTAAGCCCTCTTCTAAAGCTCTAAGCGTATTAACATCGAGGTCGTTGGTCGGCTCATCTAGAAGGATAAGGTTCGCGCCGGACTTCAGCAAGAGCGCGAGCTGGACTCGGTTTCTTTCTCCACCTGAGAGTTCTGAAACACGCTTTTGCTGATCAGACCCGTTGAAGTTAAAACGTGCGACGTACGCTCGTGAATTTACTTCTTGCTTATCAAGGGTGACGATATCAAGTCCGTCGGAGATGACGTCCCATACGGTCTTGTCTGGGCTCAAAGCTTCTCGACTTTGTTCCATGTAGCCCAAATGTACTGTGTCTCCGGTGATAAATTTACCTTCGTCCGGTGTTTCTTCGCCGGTCATCAGCTTAAAGAGCGTACTCTTTCCTGCGCCGTTGGGACCAACGATGCCGACGATACCGCCGGGGGGTAAGGAAAAACTAAGGTCTTTATATAAGAGCTTTTCCCCATAAGACTTGGAGATGCCCTCGGCGATTAGCACTTTGTCCCCGAGGCGAGGGCCCGGCGGGATAAAGATTTGCAGGTCCTTCGCGAGGCTTTCGGTTTCTTGATTCAAGAGGTTTTCGTAAGAGGTAATCCTGGCCTTGCTCTTGGCGTGCCGTGCTTTGGGTGACATCGAAATCCACTCGAGTTCCCGCTGAAGAGTTTTTGCTCTTTTCTGTCCGCTCTTTTCTTCGACTTTGAGACGATTAGCCTTTTGCTCAAGCCATGAGGAGTAGTTTCCTTTCCAAGGAATGCCGTGACCTCGATCGAGTTCCAAAATCCAACCGGCAACATTGTCGAGAAAATAGCGATCGTGAGTGACCGCAATTACGGTGCCTTTGTACTCCTGGAGATGACGTTCGAGCCATTGTATTGATTCGGCGTCGAGGTGGTTAGTGGGTTCGTCGAGGAGTAAGATATCCGGCTCGCTAATCAGTAGGCGGCATAAGGCGGTTCTGCGTCGCTCTCCTCCAGAAAGCGTGCTGGCTAGCTGATCAGGCGGTGGGCATCGAAGCGCTTCCATGGCGAAGTTTAGCTTATCGTCAAGCGTCCAAGCATCGAGCTCCTCGAGTTTCTCCATCAGTTTCGCTTGTTCCTCAGTGACTTTCTCCATTTCTGTGTCACTAAGTTCTTCGGCAAATTTAAGATTCACTTCTTCGAAGCGAGCCAGGAGGTCGACCGTTTCTTGTGCGGCTTCCTGAACGATCTGCTTGACGGTCTTGTCTGCTTGGAGTTCCGGCTCTTGTGCGAGAAAGCCCACGGTATAGCCATCGGAAAGATGAGCTTCCCCGATGAAGTCCTTTTCCACTCCAGCCATGATCTTTAGGAGCGTACTTTTTCCAGATCCGTTTAATCCTAGGACGCCGATTTTTGCCCCGTAGAAATAGGAAAGTGAAATATCACGAAGTACTTGTCGTTTTGGGGGATGGATTTTTCCAACACCCATCATGCTATAAATTACAGTCTTATCGTTACTCATCACACCATTATATTATTATTATTTCTTTACGTTCGGTACTAGCACTCCCGATTGGCGTATGCATACCGGGTGGAAAAAATCTGATCGATTTTTGCAGTGTCTTGTGATGACCTCTTTGTCCCCTTCGGGGGGAACGTTCAGTCGCCACGTAGGCTCTTTTTCTACGTAAACACCGCAAAAACCGGTCGGGATTTTTTTTGCGTAAGTTTAGAATTTAAGTCGGAGCGTTACCAGGCCCCTTCTTGTCCTTGAGTAGGCCTTTCGCCATTTCAATCATCGAACCGACATCGGCAAGATTCGCGGGAAGAACAATAGTATTGCCGGTTCGTGCAATCTCGCCAAAGCGCGTTATGTATTGCTCGGCGATTCTAAGTTCCATTGCCTGGTCTCCACCTTCGGAGGAAACGGCTGTGGCGATTTCGTTTATTCCTTCAGCCGTTGCTTTCGCAATCGCGAGAATCGCTTCTGCTTCTCCTTGGGCCTCGTTTATTTGTTTCTGGCGCTGCGCCTCACTCGCGAGAACAACTCCCTGACGATGCCCTTCGGCGCGGTTTACCTCTGAGTCACGAGCAGCTTCCGAGTCGAGAACAGTCGCTCTCTTCTCTCTCTCGGCTCGCATCTGCTTTTCCATCGCGCTTAAGACGTCTTCTGGAGGATTGATGTCCTTGATTTCATAACGAAGCACCTTTACACCCCAGGGTTCGGCAGCTTTGTCGATTTCATGAACAACACTCACGTTCACATGCGCTCGCTCTTCGAAGGTGCGGTCGAGATCAATTTTACCGACTTCACTACGGAGTGTGGTTTGTGCAAGCTGGGAAATCGCAAATTCGTAGTTTGCGATGCCGTACGACGCTCTTTCTGGATCAAGCACCTGAATATAGAGGACTCCATCGATTTCAACTTGGACGTTGTCTCGAGTGATACAGATTTGTCGGTGGATATCTACCGCGCGTTCTTTGAGCGTGTGTCGGTACGCAATGATATCAATAAAGGGGACGAGAATGTGAAATCCAGCGCCCAAGGTTCGGTGATACTTACCGAGCCGTTGGACAACGTATGCGTATTGCTGTGGTACTACTACGGCGGTTTTATATACGATAATCGCGACAAGGACGAATAAGACGATTGCGACGCCCATTAATTCAGACATGTTTTTCTCCTGTTTGATTTGTCGCTCAAATGAAGTTGAGCGAGAAGTTAAAGACTAATTTTCTTCAATTAACAATGAAAGGCCTTCGACTCGGGCGACACGATAAGACTTTCCCGATTCTAGAGTATTGTCCGATTCATTGATTACACCCCAAGTGGTACCACGGGCCTCTCCTTTGCCGGTTGATCCCTGAGGGATGTCTTCGATGATTTTAACTAGGTCTCCTTCGAATTCGGGGGAACGTTCGACGCTATTTGCGTGCAGGTAGTCGAGAAGCCTTCGGCGCACTGAGAGCAGAAGCACTAAGGCGAGTACTCCGCAGGTCGTCCATTGCATCCAGGGTTCCTGAAGGAACTGAAAATACACTAGGGTGCCGGTGCAAATTCCAGCGACACCGAGGAAAAACAGATAAAATTCTATAGGAATAAATATCTCTGCACCGAGAGAGATTACTCCGCCGATAACCCAAATCCACCACGGCATATTCCAAAATCCTCAAATCGTTGTCGGAAGAAGTCTAGGGAGGTGATGCCCTCGCGCGATTTTCCGTTCAAGTATCCAAACGCCCAGAAAAACTCTTTACTAACCAAGGAAGAGGGTTTTCAAGAGTTTCCGCGCCATTGCCCGAACAGTAATTGTTCGAAAGCTGAAAAGCCACTTTTTTATCTTTGCCGTTTTCGCGACCTCTATATTCCTCTGCGTTTTACTAGCCTATCGGTGTGAACTATCAAGGGTCTTACACTCTTATTGCTGAGTTCCTGAGGATACCTCAGTGGCGCTTACTCTGTCGGGCCTTCGGGTTTGATTGACAGACGAGCATTCTACGGTCAGCTTGTTGATGAATCATCGTGTCGTGCTGTGGAATTTGGCGGCATTGCCTGGCCCTTGAGTGCTAATTTATTCGATTTCAGTAAAGAGAGAAGTGTTTGTGAGCGAAGAATCTGAAGATCCTAAAGCGATTCTCCTTGGCGGAAGCCTAGGAGACCCATCGGAGAGGGTTTTACTCCGCGGTGATATGGCGAACCGGCATGGTCTCGTAGCTGGTGCAACGGGTACAGGTAAGACCGTTACCCTCCAAGTGCTTGCCGAGGGATTTTCGAAGCTTGGAGTTCCGGTCTTTGCCGCCGACATTAAGGGTGATCTTTCCGGTATCTCAACTGCTGCTTCTCCTCATCCTAAAATTCAAGAGCGAATCGATACCATCGGTATAGACTCCTATAGTCCCAGTGGCTGCCCGGTGCTTTTTTGGGATGTGTTTGGAGACACAGGGCACCCAGTTCGTACGACTATTGCTGAAATGGGGCCATTGCTACTGAGCAGACTCTTGGGATTGAACGAAACGCAGGAAGGTGTGCTCCACATCGCGTTTCGTATTTCAGATGACGACGGACTGTTACTCCTGGACCTCAAAGATCTTCGGTCTATGCTCGAATGGATCGGAGAGCATGACGATGAAATTCAAAAAAAATATGGCAACGTGCATGCGGCAAGCATCGGGGCTATTCAACGACGATTGTTAGTCCTTGAAGAGGAAGGTGGAGACGTTTTCTTTGGAGAACCTGCGCTAACGATAAGCAGTCTCATGCAAAGGGATTTTTCAGGTCGGGGCGTGATAAGCCTGCTTGATGCAACACGTCTGATGAATAGTCCGCGTCTCTACGGGACGTTCCTGCTCTGGCTTCTCAGCGAGCTATTTGAGGAGCTTGAAGAAATAGGTGATCCCGAAGTGCCGCGATTGGTCTTCTTCTTCGACGAAGCACATTTACTCTTTGATGATGCCCCGAAAGCCTTGCTGCAGAAGATTGAGCAGGTGGTGCGGCTCATTCGCTCAAAAGGAGTCGGGATATATTTTGTTACACAGAATCCGCTCGATATTCCCGATGAGGTAGCGGGTCAGCTCGGAAATCGTGTTCAGCACGCGCTTCGTGCTTTTACTCCTCGAGATCAGAAAGCCGTGCGTGCTGCTGCTGAGACCTTTCGACAGAATCCTGAGCTCGATACCTCCGAGGCAATTACCTCCCTCGGTGTGGGAGAGGCGTTGATTTCCTGTCTTGATGAAGAAGGGAAGCCCTCTATCGTAGAGAAGGTGCTGGTCGCGCCTCCGGAGTCCCAAATCGGCCCGATAAAAGAGGCAGAGAGGCAGGCGATATTTTCTCGCTCTCCGATAAAGGGAGTATATGATAAGGCCGTTGATAGAGAATCTGCCTTTGAACTTCTCGCGAAACGAAGAGAAGAAGAAGGCGATGACGAAGATGGTGGTTCTAAGTCGAAGGGCGGTCGGAAGCGTCAGAGTGTGGGTGAGGCTTTTTTTAAATCGATTGCTCGAAGCATTGGCTCTCAGGTGGGTCGTCAGATAGTTCGTGGAATCTTGGGTTCGATTGGTAAGTCTCGCTGAAGAGTCCTTTGCGCGACGCATGATAATTGTAATCGCTATTACTTAGACAGAAGCAAGGAGTTCCACGATGCCGAGTACGGATGTGTCTGATTTTTTTCTTTGGGTGTTTCTGCTTCTTGCCGCCTTTAGCTTTGCGGCCTGGGTAATGAAAAAGAATACGTTCCTAGGAATAATTATTGGAGGCGCGCTGGTCTACGCCATTTACGATTTTTCTGGTATTCAGCTTTTCGAGATTTTGCAGTTTTTTAAGTAGTGACGGGCAGCAATTACGGAATAGATTTGGCCCTAGTTTCTAGGTTTACTAGACGGAGCCTTTTTACCAAGCTTGCCCAGATCAAAAGTCCCAGAATCGCTTACTTTACGACGTCCAAATCCTAAAGTATCCGAATACAAAGTGCTATCGACGCGGTAGCTAATGACATCGCCTTCGACCATTGAAGAGGCATTGCTCACCAACGACCAATTACTAATGTGCACGCGAACGTCTTTGGTGATCGAGCTGAGCCTTGGCACGACAAAGCCTTCGCTGTCCATTCCTTTACCGACATAATTGTCGTTGAGATAAATGCGATGCGATGCTCCGCTTACTTCGAGAGGGAAGGGGTTTTCGTTGTCGATACGAATTGAAAACAGGGCCGTAGTTTCTAAAAAAGTAACATTCTCGAATACGAGGTTTACTACTGTAACTTCGGGAGGAATAGCCCTCATGCCGCTGCAGCCTGATAAAAGTAGGCCTGATAAAAGTAGGAGTGTGGTGAAGAGGCCTAGGCTGGCTCGGAATGAGCGAAGTGTTCGCGAACTTCGAAACTTTGAGGGTGCGAAATCGTTAGTTTCCATGCGGTAGCTCTCGGTAGGAGGGGTTCGTTAAGCGTAAATACTAGCATTAGTCTGAGGCGACTCAAAACTTAGTTACCTCCCCAGGGGTCGAAGCAGATGCATGCCGTGTTTCCGACTGCCTGAGGAAATTCGACTTGAGGCGATTATCGTAGAGAGTGGAAATCGATGTCGTACTTCCTCGAGCTGGTCGTTTCGGACGAGCAAGGAGGTTCTCTCTAGGGCAGACGGTAGTTCCGCACCTCGCGGAAGAATATCGGGGGCGTGGCCTAGATAAAAAGACAGAGGATAGAAAATACGATCGTACTGCCAAAGAACTCGACCGGACGAAAGTTCTTGTCTTACCTGTACGCTAAACCCCTCAGGGTCTGATTTTAGATAAAGCCTCGGAAGAATCAGCGTCGATACACCAAAAGAAACTATCAGTATCGAGTAAGCTAGGTAGTGTAATGTTGCGAAGGGATCTTTGATGCTCAAGGCCCTATGTGTCTTGCAAAGATAGATGAGCGTGAGAATTAGCATGCTGAGAAGTAACAGCGGCAAACTTACGTCCAGCGATAACTTGTCGTAGAGCCCAGCTAGCGTGCTCTGTCGGACAAGAGCGTCGGGCCGTGGGAGATACGAAATGATTAAAACGCTGGCGCATAGTAGCCCAACGACAGCGCCGAGGAGGAGAGTAAGGCTACGCATGATACGAAGAAACACTCGCATATTTGCGGAAAGGATAAACTGTTTGCATGAGACTGCGAGAAGGTGAGCGAAAAACGGGACGCATGGAAGAAAATATTCTGGTCGCTTACTTCTACTGATGAGAACAAGTGTGGCGAAGGTCGCTATTACCAATAGTGAGAGCAATTCAGCGCGATGGGTTTTGTCACGGAGCTTCGGAAGCTCTCTTTTGACCCACACTATCACGAGGGGAGCGAAGAGAGACCAGGGAGCTGTTGCTCGCAAAAAGTCGAGTAACGCAAAGAAATGTCCTTTTTCATGCCCCACGACAGCTCCTGTTGAGGAGAAGATTCGCCCGAAATTTTCACGAAGAATTTGAGTTTCGAAGAATAGACCGCGAGATTGTTGGAACGCGAGCCAATACCATATTGCACTTATTATGAGACCTATCGCGGGCGCCAAGAGTATCTTAGCTGCATGCTTAGCTGACATTTCTTTACGGATTAAGAGGAAATAAAAAGTGACCACGATGCAGGGCACTAGCAGTCCAGCCGGCCCTTTAGCTAAAACTCCAGCGGCTAAACTAAGCCCAAGAAGAACCGTCTTCACTGAGGAAACTTTTCGTCGATCAAGTGCGGAGTTCGTAAGCGAAAAAAAGAGGAGAATTGAGCTCACGATGAAGAAGCTGAAGCACATGTCAACGCGAGCCCTTGAAGCGTCGCGCATCCATTCGAGGCTGCTGGCTGCCACGAGTGCGCTTGCAAGTCCCACTGCTGAGCCGCGCGAGTTGCTACTGAAGCAATAGAGAAAAAGTAGCGTCAGGGAAGCGCATATAGCCGACGGTAGGCGAAGGGTGCCGGGAGTCATCCTACCGAGAGACTGTGAAGTGATAAGGGCGAGCCAGTGAAACATGGGCGGTTTGGAGGGGACAACATTCCCAAGTCTCAGAGGCAAAACGAAATTTGATTGTGTAAGCATGTCTCGCACCATGAGGCCTTCACGTCCTTCGCCACGCGTGGTGATTGGCCGCAACTCAAGCGGGATGCTGTAGAAGGCGAGAGCGATAAGTAAGAGACAAAGCCCTTGTGCTTGTCTATTCGAGAGACCGTATAGTCGTCGGAGTTTAGAATTTTTGGTTTTGGGTTTTGCAGTGGTCATTTCGGTAGGCAAGAGCTTGCCATAAGTGCTAGAAACTAACGTAAAGAAACAATAAATTAATAGTGTGATGACTATACAAGAATAGTGAACTGTTTCCACAGTCTTAAATCTTCTTCTGGATCCTTAGCATGGTAGTTGAAAATCCGGCGCTTTTTGCGCTTCCGTTTATTGCTGCGTTTATCGGATGGCTTACGAATTATCTGGCAGTGAAGATGTTGTTTCATCCCCGTCAACCTATCGCTTTTTTGGGGTTGCGAATTCAAGGAGTATTTCCGAAGCGTCAGCAGGTATTGGCTGTCAAGCTTGGTGAGGTTGTTGCGACCGAACTGTTCTCCGCAAACGACGTTATCGAAAAGCTAAAGCAGGCGAGCCACTCAGCGGAGATGCTGGATTTCATTTCTCCAAGAGTAGAAAAACTGATCGTAGAAGAGTTGCCGCAAAAAATACCGATGCTTGCAATGGTATTGAATCCGGAGATTATAGCTACTCTCAAAGACTCCGTCATGGAACTGCTGGGCCCGCTTATTGATGGCCTACTAGAGAGATTAGAGAAGAGAGTTGAAGATGACATTGATGTTCGATCGATTGTTGAGGAAAAAGTGAGCAATTTCTCAAGTGAACGCTTAGAGTCGATTCTTTTTTCGATAATGAAGAAGGAGTTTCGATTTATCGAGTTACTTGGTGGTGTACTTGGCTTCCTAATTGGCTGTGTGCAAGTGTTTCTCGTAATCTAAAATGCCTCTGAGTTCTCCTCAGCTTGCGTTCTGCCTCGTACTACGAATTATGTGGATGGAATTGAAATGTTTTGCTTGCTTGTACGTCGAAAACGCCAAGGTGTGACTTAATACAGGATAACTGCTAGGAAATTGCTAGGAAATTAGAGTTCGAGATGAAACTGCTACGTACATTTAGTTCAGTCGTAAGAATGATTTTTCGCGAAGCGACCCTGTCGCTCAGCGTAGGTTTCCTCGCGCTTGCTGTCGTGGTCGGGCTAAGTTTTGGCTCCAGTGAATATGGAAGCTTTCGCACCCAACGCAATGTGCTTGATACTCTTTGCTCCAGTGTGACGGCAAGCCAAATTGATGCAGTTCATGAATATGCAGTGGATGCAGGCGAGAGGCACTTTATTGATCCCAATCTGGTACTCGCCGTCATTGCCGCTGAATCAAGTTGTAAGTCAAAGGCCAAGTCTCACGCTGGTGCTCGAGGCTTGATGCAGCTTATGCCTGGAACGGCGCGGGATATGGGCGTGTCGGATATATTTTCAGAAAGAGAGAATGTGATCGGTGGTACAAAGTATCTCGCATATTTGCTCCGACGCTTTTCCTCAACCGAGCTCGCGCTAGCAGCTTATAATGCTGGTCCTGGAAAAGTTAGAAAATACGGTGGTATTCCACCGTATCGTGAAACTCGGAACTACGTCCGGCGAGTAATGAAATTCTACCGACTATTCTCTGGTGAAGGCGTTCAGTCGCCGAC
>QIGM01000426.1 GCA_003230795.1 bacterium | reverse complement strand
GCATTTGTCGTGTTTTCTGAACGCTTAGTCTTTGTCCCCTTCGTGGAGAGCGTTCAGGAGCCACGCAGGGGTCCATTCCCGCCAATACTCCGCGGTTATTAGGAGTTGGAGCGGCTACGAATATCTAAAAAGAAATATCCAAAAGGAGGGAACAGAGCAAGGCCAAGCCCTATGAAGGCCAAGCCCTATGAAGGATTGTGCCCTATTCCGCTCGCTGCACCACCAGGAACAACAACTACAGTGGTATCGACTTCTTCGACGTCTGAGCCTTCCACATCAATCCCTGTCTCTTGTCCAGGCTGTGGAACGAAACCCGTTCCTGCAGGAACCAAGCGACCCATAATCACGTTCTCCTTCAATCCGCGAAGAGTATCCTTCTTTCCGCTGATCGATGCCTGTGTGAGCACTTTGGTCGTTTCCTGGAAACTCGCCGCAGAAATAAAACTATCGGTCGATAGAGATGCCTTCGTGATTCCAAGTAGTAAAGGCTCATAGGTAGCTGGCTCGAGACCCTCTGCAAGCGCACGCTCGTTTTCTTGTTCGAACGTAAAGCGCTCAACAGACTCACCTTCAAGAAATCGCGTCTCGCCAGAGTACACAATGCTCACCTTACTCAGCATCTGCCGAACAATTACTTCAATGTGCTTATCGTTAATTCGAACACCCTGAAGTCGATACACTTCCTGAGCTTCATTCACGAGGTATTTAGCAAGCTCTCGCACGCCAAGAATACGAAGGATATCGTGAGGGTTCGCTGATCCACTGGTAAGCGATTCACCTGCACGAATTATATCGCCTTCCTGAACAAGAATGTGCTTGTTCTTCGCGATTAGGTATTCGACGTGCTCACCAATCTCAGGAGTAACAATGATACGTCGCTTTCCTCTGTAGTCATCGCCAAAGGTAATCGAACCGTCGATATCAGAAACATCTGCTGGAATCTTCGGCTTACGCGCTTCGAAAAGCTCCGCAACTCGAGGAAGACCACCAGTAATATCCTTAGTCTTCGTTGTTTCACGCTCTCGCTTCGCAAGAATAGAACCTGGGAAGACCTCTTCCTTATTGTCGACTGTGACCTTCACACCGACTGGAAGATAGAATACGTGTTCCTGTCCGCCTGACTCTTTTACGACAATCGCAGGACGTAAATCCGTACTTCTGTCTTTCGCTTCACAAATCTCACGTTCCACAAATCCGGTTCGCTCATCTGTTCGCTCTTCAAGAGTAATTTCGTTGATGTCTCTCCACTCAACTGTTCCACCGAATTCTGTCATCATCGGAACAGAGAATGGATCCCACTCGGCAAGCATTCCGCCGTTTTTAACCTGGTCTCCATCCTGGAGCTTAGCGACCGCACCGTAGAGCAATGGATGACGTTCACGTTCGCGTCCATCCTTTGTATCAACAATACTAATCTCTGCCTTACGACCCATAACAACCAGGCCTCGAGGAGATTCAACAAGATTCGCGTCATGGTAAGTAACTTGACCAGTGTAGCGCGCGAGCAAGC
Source organism: bacterium (assembly GCA_003230795.1). Taxonomy (GTDB): domain Bacteria; phylum Bdellovibrionota_C; class UBA2361; order SZUA-149; family SZUA-149; genus SZUA-149. The sequence goes on along the minus strand of QIGM01000426.1, from coordinate 9,025 downwards.
TTGTTTGCTCCGCACGACCAGTCGCAGTTCCACCAATGTGGAAAGTTCTCATCGTAAGCTGAGTTCCCGGCTCCCCAATAGACTGAGCAGCAATTACTCCTACTGCCTCACCAAGGTTTACCAAGTGACCTCGAGCGAGATCTCTTCCGTAGCAATGCACGCACACACCGTGACGCTGCTCGCATGTGAGAGCGGAACGAATCAATACGCGATCAATACCTGCTTCAGTTACACTTAGCGCTGTGTCCTCGTCGATTTCGACATTCTTCGCAACGAGTAACTCCTCAGTAATAGGATCCTTGATATCTTCAAGGGATACTCTACCGAGAATTCTCTCGTGCAAAGATTCGATCTCTTCCCCACCTTCAGTAAGTGGCGTGACATCAATCCCGTTCAAGGTGCCGCAATCACGACCTGTAACAACACAGTCCTGCGCTACGTCAACGAGACGTCGAGTAAGATATCCTGAGTTCGCAGTCTTCAAGGCAGTATCGGCGAGACCCTTACGAGCACCGTGAGTAGAAATAAAATACTCACCAACCGAAAGTCCCTCACGGAAGTTCGCCTTAATCGGCGTTTCGATGATAGACCCATCCGGCTTTGCCATCAGCCCACGCATTCCAGCGAGCTGACGAATCTGCTGACTAGAACCACGAGCACCAGAATCGGCCATCATAAAGATTGAATTAAAACTCGGTCCGATTTTCTTCTCATCCCCGCTGCCAAAAGACTCTGTCGCAATTCCCGACATCATGTCGTTTGCAACTCTGTCTCCAGTATCAGCCCAGATATCAATCGCCTTGTTATAACGCTCACCAGCGGTAATCAGACCCTCTTGGTACTGATTCTCAACGGTTGCGATACGATCTTCGGCTTCACCCAGTAGGGCCATCTTGTTCTCCGGAATCGCCATGTCCTTCATCGCGATTGAGATACCTGCCTTCGTCGCAAATTTATAGCCAAGATTCTTTAAGCGGTCAGAAAGGAGCACTGTCGCTTTGTTACCGCAGAATCTAAAGCATTCGTTGACAAGGTCTCCGAGAGATTTCTTCGTCATCATCGTGTTTGCATGCTCAAAGCCAAGGTCTTCTGGGAACACGTCGTAGAGCAGCACGCGACCAACTGTGGTATCGTACATTACGCCATCAACACGCACCTTAATGACTGCTTGCAGATCTACTTCTTCGGACTCATACGCTATGTTCACTTCGTCAGGATTGCAGAAGACCTTTCCGCTTCCCTTCACGAAAGGACGCTCACGCGTCATATAGTAGAGACCAAGAACGATATCCTGCGTAGGAACAATAATCGGCTTTCCGTGAGCAGGGCTGAGGATGTTGTTTGTAGACATCATCAGCACTCGCGCTTCAACCTGCGCTTCGACAGAAAGTGGTATGTGTACCGCCATCTGGTCACCATCGAAATCCGCGTTATAAGCGGTACAAACGAGTGGGTGCAGCTGAATCGCTTTTCCTTCGATAAGCACAGGCTCAAATGCCTGGATACCGAGACGGTGAAGGGTTGGAGCACGGTTAAGTAGTACTGGGTGCTCCTTAATTACTTCATCAAGCATATCCCAGACGACCGACTTCTGCTTTTCGACCATCTTCTTCGCACTTTTAATTGTAGTGACGAAGCCCTTTTCTTCTAGCTTATTGTAGATAAAAGGCTTGAAGAGCTCGAGAGCCATTTTCTTCGGCAGTCCGCACTGATGCAGTCTTAGCTCTGGACCAACAACAATCACCGAACGACCTGAGTAATCAACACGCTTTCCGAGAAGGTTCTGACGGAAACGACCAGTCTTACCTTTGAGCATGTCGCTTAGAGACTTAAGCGGACGCTTGTTCGCTCCAGTAATTACTCGACCACGACGTCCGTTATCAAAAAGCGCATCAACCGCCTCCTGCAACATTCGCTTCTCGTTACGGATAATAATATCGGGAGCATTAAGCTCCATTAGCTTTCGCAGACGATTGTTTCTGTTGATCACACGACGATATAAGTCGTTCAGATCACTCGTCGCAAAACGACCACCGTCTAGTGGCACAAGCGGACGCAAATCAGGTGGAATGACTGGAATGCATTCGAGAATCATCCACTTAGGATCATTCGTGCTCCCCATGAATGCGTAGAGAACTTTTAGTCTCTTGATGTATTTCTTACGCTTCGCCTCACTTGAAGTTTCACGAAGCTCTTTACGAAGCTGCGTAGCAGTTTCTTCGAGCTTGATATCTCCGAGTAGCTCTTGCACAGCTTCAGCACCGATACCGGCACGGAAAGCGGTAGAACCAAACTCTTCTAACGCCTGACGGTACTCAGTTTCAGTAAGAACCTGCTGTAGCTCCAATTCAGTCGTGCCTGGATCGAGAACAATATACGATTCGAAATAAAGAATTTTCTCTAACTCACGAAGAGAAAGATCAATGATATTTCCGATTCTGCTTGGAAGAGATCGCAGGAACCAGATGTGTGCAACAGGAGCAGCAAGCTCGATATGCCCCATACGCTCACGACGGACCTTGGATTGAATTACTTCAACACCGCACTTCTCGCAGACAACACCACGGTGACGCATACGCTTGTATTTACCGCAGTTACACTCATAGTCCTTGGTAGGACCGAAAATCTTTGCACAGAAGAGGCCATCGCGTTCAGGCTTAAACGTACGATAGTTAATGGTCTCAGGCTTCTTTACCTGACCAAATGACCACGAGCGGATCTTATCCGGGCTCGCGATAGAAATCTGCATCGCATTGATGTTTGACGGATTCCTGGGTTTCTCGAAAAGACTAAAAATATCGTCCATCTATCCCTCTTTCGGCTCAACGGCCATTCTTCTTTTTGCTTCGACGCTCTTCCAGGGCAAAGACTAAGCCCGCCCTAGAAGAGACTTTTGATTTCAACTAGCTCGCTATGTAGCGCCTTATGCTTTACCAGAAGCAGCTCCTGGCATACCCGCACCTGGCATACCCGGGCGAATGCTCGCGATTCGGCTTCCGTTAGCGGATGACTCATTAGGAGTAACGTCAACTTCAGACTCTTCGGCTGATTCGTTTTCAATCAACTCCACATCAAGTCCCAAGCTCATCAGCTCCTTGCACATCACGTTAAATGATTCTGGCAGTCCAGGCTCAAGCACGTTCTCACCCTTCACGATTGCCTCATACATACGGGTACGTCCGGCAACATCATCAGACTTAACGGTGAGGAATTCCTGGAGTGAATAGGCTGCTCCGTATGCTTCGAGTGCCCACACCTCCATCTCTCCGAGTCTCTGACCACCGAACTGCGCCTTACCACCGAGCGGCTGTTGAGTAACCAAGGAGTATGGCCCAATCGAACGAGCGTGAATCTTGTCATCAACCAAGTGGTGAAGCTTGAGTATATACATAATCCCTACGGTTACTCGCTCAGAGAACTTCTCTCCTGTGCGACCATCGTAGAGTTCTGTCTGACCCATCGACAGATCACCTGGAAGTCCAGCAACCTTACCGAAATCGATAAGCTCCGCTTCCTCAACTCCCTCAAATACTGGAGAGGCAACATGGACTCCGTCCATGCACTTTTGAGCTAGTTCCAGCGTATCGACATCATCCAGTGAATTGACATACTTCACCTTCTCCTGGTCCCCAAAGGCGCCAACTAAGGTTTCCTTTGCAGTAGCAGCTGCTTGAGCAAGATTACCTTCCGGATCTCCATCACGTCGAAGTGAATCAGCAAACTTAATTCGCGAATCCACAACTTGATCAAGAGTATTCCGGAGCTCTCGTCCGACCTGATAAGAAGCCCAGCCGAGGTGTGTTTCAAGAATCTGTCCCACGTTCATACGTGAAGGAACACCAAGCGGGTTCAACACCATATCAACCGGAGTTCCGTCTGGTAGGTACGGCATATCCTCTTCAGGCAAGACGATAGAGAGAACACCCTTGTTCCCGTGACGACCAGCCATCTTATCTCCGACCTGGAGACGACGCTTAACGGCAATGAAGACCTTAACCATCTTGATTACGCCTGGAGGTAACTCATCACCTTTCTTCAGACGCTTAATCTTCGCAGAAATGGCCGCACGCTTATTGTTAATAAGCTGACCAGTTCCTACAACGATTCGGTTTAGCTCTCCGTGAATCTTTTCGTCACCGACTTGGATATCTCGCAAGTATTCAAATGGAACACTCTCAAGAAGATCGCGAGTCAGAATATCGCCTTTAGCGATTAGCTGACGGCGACTTTCATCGACGAGGCGAGCCGTGGTTGGCTTACCTTCGAGCATAGTAACGAGCTGACGCAGCGCACTGTCTCTAAGGATACGAATTTCGTCACGTTGGTCTTGTTCAAGCTTGGCGATTTCGGATTTCTCAATTTCGAGCATACGCTCGTCCTTGGTTGTTCCTTTACGCGAGAATACGTGCGCGCCAATAACCGTTCCTTCAACTCCCGGAGGAAGTCTCAAACTGGTATCTCGAACTTCACCGGCTTTCTCACCAAAGATAGCTCTCAGTAGCTTTTCTTCTGGAGAGAGTTGCGTTTCACTTTTTGGCGTAATCTTTCCGACGAGAATATCACCTGGAGCAATTTCAGCTCCGATGCGGATAATTCCAGACTCATCGAGGTTTCCGAGCGCTTCCTCTCCAACGTTTGGAATGTCTCGTGTGATTTCTTCATGACCAAGCTTCGTGTCTCGGGCAACCGCTTCGAATTCTTCAATGTGAATACTTGTGAAGACATCGTCTTTTACAAGTCGCTCACTTACGAGAATAGAATCCTCAAAGTTGTATCCACCCCAAGACATGAAAGCGACGAGCACGTTTCTACCGAGGGCTAATTCACCCATATCAGTAGACTGACCGTCTCCAATCACCTCTTGCCCCGAAACGTTATCGCCTACGCGAACAATCGGACGCTGGTTAATGCAAGTGTTCTGGTTCGAACGCATGTATTTAACGAGGTTGTAGATATCCACACCGGTATCAAGCGGATCGCTGGTGAGGTCGTTCGATTTGATTACTATACGAGTCGCATCAACTGATTCAACCTTTCCAGAACGATGCGCAACAACTGCCGCACCAGAATCACGTGCAACAACTCTCTCAACTCCAGTTCCGACAAGCGGAGCAGAGGTTTTGAGCAGTGGCACTGCCTGGCGTTGCATGTTCGAGCCCATCAAGGCACGGTTTGCATCATCGTTTTCTAGAAATGGAATCAGAGAAGCAGCAACACTAACAAGCTGACTTGGGCTCACATCCATCATTGTCACTTCTTCAGAAGGAACAAGAATAAATTCGTTGTTCTTTCTCGCTGTGACAGTAGTTTCTCTGAACTTCCCTGAGGAGTCGATTTCAGAACTCGCCTGCGCGATTACTTCCCTCGCCTCTTCCATCGCTGAAAGGTACACGATGTCGTTAGTGACTTTATTGCCTTTAATCTTACGGTACGGTGTCTCGAGAAAACCGTAATCGTTTACACGTGCAAATGTCGCAAGTGAAGAAATTAGTCCAATGTTTGGACCTTCAGGTGTTTCAATCGGGCAAACTCGACCGTAGTGAGTCGGGTGAACGTCACGAACTTCAAAGCCTGCTCTCTCACGCGTCAGACCACCAGGCCCAAGGGCACTAAGTCGTCGCTTATGCGTAATTTCGCTGAGCGGATTCGTTTGGTCCATGAACTGACTCAACTGAGATGAGCCGTAGAACTCTTTGATCGCTGCAGCAACAGGCTTGTAGTTAATTAAATCCTGCGGCATCAGGGTTTCAATATCCTGAATGCTCATGCGTTCCTTGATCGCGCGCTCCATGCGGACAAGACCAATACGGTATTGGTTCTCAACAAGCTCACCCGCTGAGCGGATTCGTCGGTTCCCAAGGTGGTCAATGTCATCAACGGAGAACGAGACTGGGTCGACTGAGTTTCTCAGACGAAGCAAGTAACGTACTGTCTCCTTGATATCATGCGGCGTAAGAGTTCCACCTTCCGTGAACTCAGATCCTGATACGCTGTCTTTTTTTCTTCCAATCTTGCGATTTTTCCCAGCGTCAATGCTTGAATCACTATGGAGCTTGAAATCAAGCTTCATGCGACCAACCGGCGAAAGGTCGTATCGTTCTGGATTAAAGAAAAGATTATGAAAGTTCGTTTCCGCTGTTTCAATACGAGGAGGATCGCCAGGACGAAGATGCTTATAGATTTCAATAAGCGCATCCTTCTGGGGCTTACCCGTCATATGCGAAATAAAGTCTCCTGGCTCAGGCTCCAAACCATCGTTGTGAAGAGTCTTAAGCAGAGATTCACCGATATGGTTTTCGCGAAGATACAGTACTTCAAAATCGTTAATACCAAGGTCTCGAAGCTTGATTAGCGTGCCTTCAGTCTTAACTTTACCTTTCGCGTCAATCGCATCTTCTTCAAAGGCTTCACCGGCAGAGATTACCGTTTCGAGATGTTCGAATACCGATGCACGTGTCTCTTCGTCTGCGTCCTTTAGTGAATCAGGAAGTTTCTTAAGCAAAGCCGCCGTGCCAACAAACACCTCGCCTTTCTTTGCGATAACTTTCTTCGTTCCAGGAACGTGGACTGTCTCGTGTGCCAATATAACTGTATGAGCTGAGACAAAGGTGCTCGCTGACTTAGGATCGATTTCGATTTCCTTAACGCCAGCTTCTTTAGCTCGGCGAATAACAGCACGGTTGAACTTTTGTCCGGCTTTACCGAAAACCTTGCTGCCCTTTTTCACGTCTTTGAAGATTTTCTCGCCTTCAAGCTGCTCAGCAACGAATGCCTTGAAAAGCCCACCATTCTTCGCAACGCGAATCTTGTCGGTTTCGTAGTATTCGTTAAAGATTTCTTCTCCGGTCATTCCCAACGCACGGAGTAGAATCGATGCAGGTTGCTTTCGACGTCTATCGATTCGAACGTGAAGTACATCCTTCACATCAAACTCAAGGTCGAGCCATGAGCCACGGTAAGGAATTACTCGGGCGTTATAAAGAAGCTTACCAGAGGAATGTGACTTCCCTTTATCGTGATCAAAAAACACACCAGGAGAACGGTGTAGCTGAGAGACAACCACGCGCTCACTTCCATTAACCATGAAAGTGCCGTGTTGGCTCATCAAAGGAATTTCACCGAAGTAAACTTCCTGCTCTTTAATATCTCGGATCTGACGCGCACCGTCGGTGCTTGTATCCCAAAGCACGAGTTGCACAGTAACTTTTAGCGGCGCAGCCCAAGTCATTCCTCTTTCGTGACACTCGCGAACATCGTACTTTGGATCGCCGAGAGTGTACGAGACGAACTCTAAGGAGGCCGTGTCGTTGTAATCACGAATAGGAAATACCGACTTAAAGACGGCTTGGAGACCGACATCTTCTCGGTCGTCTAATGGAACTTCAGGTTGAAGAAATCTCTGATAGGAATTCCACTGAATCTGAATTAGATTGGGGATCTCTTTCGGTTTCTCAAACTTTGAATAATCTCTTCTAAGGCGCAGTCTTGCGGTGACCTGGCTTGCCATATTTGAGTGAACCCCATGTTCAACTTGTTGTCTAAAACAATCTCTACTACGCAGTAACTCAGACTTTTTTCGGAGTAAGCTTATGACCCAATACTCAGGATTCGCTTAAACTCCCTCATCTGCCTTAGAGTCTCTACGCAAAAGAGAATCGGTGCCTTTTTGAGAAGCGTCGTATTATACTACTGCATCTCTATTGCCAAGAAAACATCCCAATAGAACGTCCCTGACAACACAAAAAGGACAACACAAAAGGCGAGCAAATTACTCGCCTTAGGCTGTCTCCGAAGGCCGCATCCTTACAGCCCCCGACAGCTCCCACAACATCTCCACGAATTCGTGTAACTGCTTCCACGATTTCGTGTAACTACTTCCACGATTTCGTGTACTCTGACTACTTCAGTTCGGCTTTTGCGCCAGCGGCTTCGAGCTTCGTCTTGATTTCCTCGGCCTCGGCCTTTCCAATGCCTTCCTTAATTGCTTTAGGAGCACTTTCAACAAGCTCTTTAGCTTCTTTCAGCCCGAGAGAAGTAACCTCCCGAACGGCCTTAATCACCTTGATTTTCTCGCCGCCGATTTCTGTAAGAACGACATCAAATTCTGTCTGCTCAACCGCAGCCTCACCATCAACAACAGCTCCAGCAGCAGCAACTGCAACAGGAGCAGCAGCACTTACACCGAGTTCATCTTCAAGGTCTTTGACCAAAGTTGCGGCGTCCATTAGGGACATGCCTTTTAGAAAATCTTTTACGCTTTCGACGTTTAACTCACTCATCTCTTTCCCCTTTGTGTTCGACTACCTTCTTCAGGAGGTCTCTCTAAACTGTAAACTTGTAAACTAGCTATCTTTCTTCTCAATCTCCGCTCTCCACGCTTCAAGCAACCTGACCAACTCAGAAGCTGGCGCATTCATGGTTTGAAGTAGGCGTGTAGCAGGTGCGTTCAGTAGTGCAAGAAGCTTTGCGATAAGCTCTTCTTTCGATGGAAGTTTCGCTAGTGAATCAATCTCTGATTCATTAACAACTTGCCCATCAACAACACCTGCCTTTACAACGAAGGTCTCTTGGTCTTTAGCAAACTTAGTAAGCAGCTTTGCCGGCATAACTGGGTCAGTCTTTGACCAGATTACTGCCGTTGGCCCGATAAACTGCCCATCAAGCTCAGCAACATCAGTCTCAGCAACTGCACGTTTAGCGAGAGTATTCTTAACAATCGCAAACTCAGCACCCGCAGGGCGTAGATCGTTACGAAGACCAGTAAGGTCTGCGCAGCTGCACCCTTTAAAATCAACGAGAAACGCAGACGAGGACTCTGAAAATCGAGCTCTCAAATCTGCTACTGCCGCTTCTTTTTCCTGTAAATTCATATTTTCTCGCACTCCCCAACAGAGCTTACCCAACTGAGATTACCCAACTGAGATTAATTGTGGCGACTAGTCTCTAAATGGAACCGGATTGAGTCCTAAACCAGGGCCCATTGTCGTCGAAAGGTAAACAGACTTGATGTAAGTCCCTTTCGCCG
>QIGM01000424.1 GCA_003230795.1 bacterium | reverse complement strand
AGCGGTCTTTGAGGAAGTTACCAGACAAGACACTGGCCTGAACAAAACACAGTTTGTCTTTATGGCGTCCGCTGTCACTGATCATCGCCCTTCTGGAGCGTCTGCTACAAAGATAAAGAATGATAAGTCGAAACCGTACCAGCTCGAGATGGAGCCTTGCCCAGACGTTTTGCAGGAGCTAGGAGCAAATCGTGAAAAGATCGAAGACTCCTCTGGACTCTCACTAAAGCTTGTGGGTTTTAGCGCTGAAACCGGTGATGAAGAGCAGCTCCTAGTATGGGCAAGAGAGAAGCTAGAACGGAAGAATGCCGATCTTATGGTGGGCAATTTTGCGGACGACGCTTTTGGGCAGGATACCAATCGTATTTGGCTGCTTGAGAAAGGTGGGCGTCAGGAAGAAATCTCTACTGCCGAGAAGCATATGATTGCTGGCAGAATAATTCGTGCGGCGCTGCGCGTTTAGGTTTCGCGAGTAACTTACTCGGGCAAGTTACGTTGGGCAGAGAAGAGTGGTGGAAAAGAAAACTCAAGATTTAGATTTAGGCGAAGAACTAGCACTGCATCTTAGGCTTGCGGGTGTTGAGGGTGTGCCTGAGCAGTGGTTTGCGGAAGTTGAGCCAGCTCAAGCTGCTGCTGCCGTGTCTGCTCCTCCTCTTGTTGGTTCTTTTTCTGGGGGTTCTCTTTCTGGGGGTTCTTCTGCGGGGGGCTTAGCTGAACTTCGGGCTCAAGCGCAGGGATGTCAGGCGTGTCGCCTTTGCGAGACGAGACAGAATGTTGTGTTTGGTGTCGGTCTAGAATCTAGTCCGCGAATCGCCTTTGTTGGCGAAGGACCAGGTGCTGATGAGGATCGCCTTGGAGAGCCCTTTGTTGGGAAGGCTGGAGAGTTACTCACCGCAGCCATTACTAAGGGCTTAGGTCTTTCGAGAGAAGAGGTATATATTTGCAACGTCGTGAAATGCCGTCCGCCGAACAACCGTAATCCACTACCAGACGAAGTGGAGTCTTGCCTTCCGTATCTTCATGGGCAATTGGAGGCGATTAAGCCCCAAGTTATTGTTACTCTCGGTGCTCCGGCGCAGCGCGCGCTGAGCGGCGTGGATATGGGAATCACAAAGCTTCGCGGTAATTGGCAGGAATGGCGAGGCATACCTCTGATGCCGACTTTTCATCCGGCGTATATTCTTCGTAATGCAGAAGCGAAAAGACCGTTCTGGGAAGATCTGCAGTCGGTAATGCGGAAGCTGGAGTCTGAATCAATCCCCATGAAGCAAATAAACGTATGAGACTTTTTAAATTACTTTCTCCGTTCAAAGCGGGCGCACGAAGTAAGCCACAACAACTTCGACGTTTGGGCTTGGGTTTTTTACTTAGCTATTTCCTTGCTAGTTTTTTACCATATCTTGCGAATGTTTCAGAGAACCTGGCATCTGCCGGTTCGAATGGCCCTATTATCGAAGCCGTGATCGACGGAACGATCAATCCCGCAACAGATGACTATCTCCGCACGGCGATGAAGGAAGCTGAAGCGCGCGGCGCGCGCTTGCTCGTGATTCGTCTTAACACTCCGGGTGGCTTACTTACCTCAATGCAAAAGATGGTTGAGACTCTACTCGAAGCACCAGTGCCAACCGTTGTTTATGTCTCACCGGCAGGAGGAGGAGCGATCTCTGCTGGGGTGTTCATTACGCTAGCTGCGAATATCGCTGTGATGGCCCCAGGAACGAACATTGGTGCGGCGCACCCAGTGCTTGGAGGTGGTGGCGAGATAAAGGGCGACATGGGAGAGAAAATCGAGAACTTCACAGCCTCTCTTATAAAAGCCATTGCTGAGCAGCGTGGAAGGAATGTGAAGTGGGCTGAGCTAGCGGTGCGCGAGAGTGTGGCGATTACTGATAAAGAGGCCGTAGCAGAAGGTGTGGTTGATTTAGTCGCTAGCGATCTACCGAAGCTTCTTGCTGAAATCGAAGGCAGGACGGTTACTGTAAAAGGAAAACCTGTAACGCTCGAAGGACTTTCTTCTGCTCCGATTGAATCGGTTGAGATGAGCTTGAAGCAAATTGTGGTCAATATTCTTGCCGATCCAAATATCGCGGTTTTACTTGGCCTTGGCGCCATGCTCGGTATCGGCATTGAGCTCTACCATCCAGGCGGAATTATCCCCGGGGTGGTTGGAGTTATTTGCTTGGTGCTCTCTCTTGTGGCTTCTCAGGTCTTGCCGATCGACTACGGTGGCCTTGCCTTGCTGTTACTTAGCGCGGTGTTTTTCGTTGTTGAGCTCTTTCTTCCTGCTTTCGGAATATGGGGAGCGGCGGGTGTGCTATGCCTTGTCTTGGGCTCTCTTTACGTGATTGATACGGACTTTGTCTGGGCGGCAGATGGACTAACTGTGGATAAGTGGCTCATTGGAACGATTGCCGCTGTGGTTGGTTCTCTTCTTGCGGGAGTTTGCTATCTTACTCTTCGTTCTCAGCGAAGGGCCGTAAGGACGGGGGCCAAAGGAATGCTTGGCCAGTTAGCCACTGTTAAGGGTGATTTCACCCTACGTGCGGGAGACTCAGATTCCCAAGAGTTCGAGGGGAAAGTAGAAATAATGGGTGAGCTCTGGCGTGCTGTGGCCATTGGGCTTACTGAGGCTCCTGAGAAAGGAGCGCGCTTGAGAGTAAAAGAATTACGTCCCAAAATGACGCTACTGCTTGTGGCCGAATAGGAAAATTTTCAGAATGCTATTAATTCAAAACGACTCATTTGACCGAATAAAAGGAGAATACCAATGCAAGTCATAATCATACTTGTGGTAGTTGCTGCTATCTTACTTTTCAATATCTTTAAGGTTCTCAATGAGTATGAACGCGCGGTAGTGTTTCGACTAGGTCGCTTAGTGCCTTCTCGTGGACCGGGGCTGGTAGTACTTATTCCCGGTCTTGAAAGAATGCGCCGCGTTGATATGCGTACCATTACCATGGATGTGCCTTCGCAAGATGTTATTACGAGAGACAACGTCTCAGTAAAAGTAAACGCGGTCGTTTACTTTCGCGTAGTTGACGTAAATAAGGCGATTGTTGAGGTCGAGAACTATCTCTACGCTACCAGTCAGCTCGCGCAAACTACCTTGCGCAGTATTTGTGGTGAAGCTGAGCTAGATGAGCTTCTGATTGGGCGCGAAGATCTCAATGCTCGACTACAAGACATTCTCGATACACACACAGACCCTTGGGGGATTAAGGTCTCCATGGTCGAAATCAAGCACATCGATCTTCCTGTAGAGATGCAGCGTGCGATGGCGAAGCAGGCCGAGGCCGAGCGAGAGCGTAGAGCGAAGATTATTAATGCGGAAGGAGAATTTCAGGCGGCAGAGAAGTTGGCAGGTGCCGCGAAAATTATTGCGGCCGCCCCGCAAGCATTGCAGCTTCGTTATCTACAAACGCTTCAGGAGATTGCAACTGAGAATAGCTCGACAATCTTATTCCCAATTCCTATCGATTTTCTCACTGCATTTATGAAGAAGATGGATAGCTAGGTATTTTTTTCGACTACCAAGCTTGCCGCTAATGTTCTGAAGATTACGCTAGGTCCTTTATTGTCGTGTTCTTTTACGAACTTCCCGCAGAACGAATCGCGCAACGACCGCTTGGCTATACGGCAGCTCGTAGTGACGCTCGGCTTCTCCACGCCGTAGCCTCGCGCACCGCTGGAGACCTTAGCATAAACGATCGCGCTTTCGCCGCCTTACCGAGCGTGCTGTCCTCTAATGACGTTCTCGTACTTAACGATACCAAAGTGCGACCTGCTCGAGTATTTGCTGAGCTAGAGAGCACGGGGCGCGAAGTCGAGTTACTGTTCACGGACGAGGGTTCATCGGGCGAATGGCAAGCAATTGCGCGTCCAATGAAGAAAGTGAGGGCGGGAGATAGGCTGCATATCTCTTCTCAGCTTGTCGCTGAGGTGATCGGTCGTACTGAGGATCAGCGGCGACTGCGGATTCGCTTTCCTGAGAGTGATGCCGTGCAAGAACAGCTTCATGATTCCGGTGTGATGCCGATTCCCCCTTACATCCGTCGCGGTCGAGCGGATTTTTCTGATGAGTCCTTGTATCAAACGGTATTTGCGAAGGAGTTAGGTTCGCTTGCGGCTCCAACTGCATCTCTGCACTTTACTGAGCAGGTGCTGCAGGAACTGCGTGAAGCTGGCATAGGAATAGTCTATCTCACGCACCACGTAGGTACGGGGAGCGTGAGTCCGGTAAGTGAGCAATTGCTAGAGAATCATCGGATGGACTCGGAGTTTTACCGTATACCGCTAGAGTCTCGCGCCTCGCTACGTGCAGCGAGGGAGGAAGGACGAAGAGTGATTGCTGTAGGGACCACGGTGGTGAGAGCCTTAGAAAGCGAATATCTCAGCGGTGATGGAGCTTGTCGCGCTGAAGATAGCGGATTTATTGAGACCTCATTATTTATTTATCCAGGGCACGAGTTTCAGGGCGTGGACGCAATGATTACGAATTTTCACCAGCCATCGTCCACACACCTACAATTAGTAGCCGCCTTTTTTGAGGAATCTCATCTCGAGAAGGTTTACCAACACGCGCTGGCTGATTCCAGCTACCGTTTTCTTACCTATGGTGATTCGTCATTTTTGGAGTTCGCATGAGCGAAGAGAAGAACAAACAGATAGGTACATTTGAAATTCACGCCGAGGAGGATAAGGCGCGTACAGGCGTTCTTCATACAGCGCATGGTAGCTTTCAAACTCCTGCTTTTATGCCCGTTGGGACTCAGGGTACCGTCAAGGGTATTACGCCACGACAGCTAACTGAAACGAAAGCTGAGATTATCCTTACCAACACCTATCACCTGCATTTGCGTCCAGGTGATGAGAGAATCGCAAAGCTTGGTGGCATACATCGCTTTATGGGGTGGGAAGGTCCGATACTCAGTGACAGCGGTGGCTATCAGGTTTTTAGCTTAGCTAAGCTTCGAGACATCAATCCGGACGGAGTTGTATTCCAATCTCATATTAATGGAGCGAAAGTTTCTTTTACTCCCGAGAGCGTGATTGGAATACAAGAAAATCTCGGAGTCGATATCATGATGGTTCTCGATGAGTGTTTGCCGCACGATGCCAGCAAGGAGCAGACGCAAGGTTCTTGGAAGCTCACTAAGGACTGGGCGGAGCGCTCTCTTAAAGCTCGTACTAATAAAAGCCAACTTATCTTTGGTATCGCCCAGGGGGCGATGTTTGAGGATCTTCGACGCCAAGCTTGTTCAGAGCTAAGTGAGCTTCCCTTTGACGGGCTTGCGATAGGTGGACTCAGCGTAGGGGAGAGCATTAATTTAATGCGAGAAATGACTGAGGTCTGCACCGAGGTTCTGCCTAGGGAAAAAGTTAGATATTTGATGGGAGTGGGCACGCCATTTGACCTGGTAGAGTCGGTAGCTCTCGGCATCGATATGTTCGATTGCGTAATTCCTACCCGTAGTGCGAGGTTCGGGCGTCTTTACCTGGGCAAGAGCTGGATTAACATCAAGAACAAGCGCTTTCGTTCTGACCCCAATCCAATTGAGGAAAATTGTGACTGTTATACCTGCAGTAATTTTTCGCGGGCCTATATTTCTCACCTAATGCATGCGAAAGAAATGTTAGGCGCGCAGCTTGCGAGTTTGCACAATCTGCGGTTTTATCAGCGCTTAATGGAGCACATTCGTGCCTCTATCCTTCAGGGTAATTTCACCAGCTTCGCCAGAGACTTCCGTGAGGAGTGGTTAGCTCAGAGAGAGGACTGAAGACACCCAACATATTCGTAGGGGAAGGGAAGAGAAGAGCCTCCAATTGCATGCGTGAAGTTAGATCAAACGATTATAGGTATATGAAAAAATTAGTAATTTTAGTCCTCCTCGTGTTTATTGCCCTTGTAGCCTTTGGTTGCATGCCGCCTCCTGAGTCGGCAGAAGCTGGGCCGATGGATCCTAAGGAATTCATCTTTGGGAGCGTGTGGTTTTTCTTGATGGCACTCTTTGTCTATTACCTGTTGGTGCTCAACCCCTCCAGGCTTAGAGCAGAGGATCAGGATAAATTCATTTCGGTGCTGAAGAAAGGTGACGAAGTGCAAACCACGAGTGGAATATTAGGGCGTGTTGTATTGGTAAAGCCTGAGTATATTACCCTCGAGATAGCTTCAAACGTAAAGGTGAAGGTCTTGCCGAAGTTCGTTCAAGAGCCCTCCGGTAAAGAGAAGCCTGATGCGAAGAAGCCTGATGCGAAGAAGGCTGATGCGAAGAAGCAGGGTGCTGAGAAGCCGAAGCCGAAAGCAAAGAAATAACTTTAACGAAGTAACGGGACATTTGAGCCGAAGATGACGGTCGATCAAAGAAACAAAGTTCTATTCATACTCGGGCTCGTAGTTTTGTCTGTGGCGATACTCTTCCCGAGCTTTTTTAAATCCCAGACTCCCGAGTGGTGGCCTTTCTCTCCTATTCGGCTCGGTCTCGACCTTAAGGGTGGATCCTATCTTGTGCTCAGTGTGCAGACGGAGGAAGCCGTCAAGAGTCAGCTGGGGGCAATCGCCGGATCAATCCGTTCCGAACTGAAAAAGGAAAAGGTTGGAATCATTCGAGCTAAGCAGCGCGGTGACAGAGATGTTGAAATAACTCTACTCGGAGAACGCGGGCTGGAGAAGCTTGATGCCTATATCCGAGAGAACTACAAGAGTCTCACAAAGACGTCGGTTGAAAAAGGAGCTGCGCGAGTAAAAGTTATTTATTCGATGAGCGACGTCGACGCAGCCGAGATTGAAAAGAACGCGGTCGTGCAAGCGATTGAAACCATCCGAAATCGCGTCGATCAGTATGGTGTTGCCGAGCCCACTATCCAAAGAAGCGGTGAGAAGCGGGTGATGGTTCAGTTGCCGGACATTACTAATATCGAGACCGTAAAAGAGACGATTGGTTCCGTTGCGAAGTTGGAATTTCGTTTAGTTGCTGATGTTAATAAGCAAGCCGATGAGACCTTAAGCCTCAAGACCAAAGACGGTGGCAGACTTAAAGTCGAGGAAGATATCCTCATGACTGGAGACGCTATCGAACGTGCGACAGTCGATATCAATCCTCAGACCAATGAAATTGAGGTGAACCTAAAGCTCAATCCATTCGGGAAGCAGACGTTTGCGCGTATTACTCGCGAGAACACAAATCGCCAGCTCGCAATTATTCTTGATGGTGTGGTGCAGTCATTCCCTAATATCCGCGAGCCAATTCTCGGGGGAGCTGCTCAGATATCAGGCGGCTTTACTCGAGACGAAGCGCATAAATTAGCCGTTGTCTTGCGCTCTGGTGCCTTGCCGGCTCCGCTCGTATTTGAGGAGGAGAGGACAGTAGGTGCGACACTCGGAGCAGATTCGATTCGCAAGGGTGTTAAGTCGATGATGATAGGTTCGATTATGGTCGTGCTTTTCATCATGCTCTACTACAAAAAGTCAGGAGTGCTTGCGGTAGGCTGCCTCACTTTGAACGTTTTGTTTATTCTTGGCTTGCTTTCGCTTCTTGGCGCGACGCTTACCTTACCGGGTATCGCTGGTCTTATATTGACGGTCGGTATGGCAGTTGATGCGAACGTGATTATTTTTGAGCGTATACGAGAAGAGCTAAGAGTCGGAGCGACAGCTAATGCCTCAATCAGCGGCGGGTTTGCAAAAGCACATTGGACGATTCTCGATGCGAATATCACGACGCTTCTCACTGGAGTTATTCTTTATGCCTGGGGCACCGGCCCTATCAAAGGCTTCGCCGTAACTCTTTGCTTGGGTATTGTCACAAGTATCTTCTGCGCACTGTTTGTGGCAAAAGTCGGCTTTTCTATTTTTCGTATGAAGAACGCAGATGGCGGGTTGAGCATCTAGGTCATGGAATCAGGAAAATTTAACATTAACTTTATGGGAGTCCGCTTTGTGTTCATGGCGGTCTCCACCTTGTTTATCGCGGCATCTATTTATATTTGGCAGGATAAAGGTTCCGAGAAATATAGTGTTGATTTTGTTGGTGGAACCGATGTCGTCGTTCGATTCGAAACTCCTATTCGAATCGAAGACGTTCGTAAGGCCCTAGACACTGGTGGCCTAAAGAGCGCAATCGTACAATCGTTTGAGGAAGGTAGTTCCGAGTTCTCTATTCGAATGAAGGCCGACCGAGGGAAGAGTACTGGGAAGAAAATCCAAGACATTTTGCGTGAGAACGTTCCGGACGATAAGTTTGAACTTCTACAGCAAGACTTCGTTGGTCCAGTGATTGGAGAGCAAATACGCAAAGATGGTGTGAAAGCTCTGCTTATCGCGCTCTTCTGTATCCTCATCTACATTTCCTTTCGTTTCGAGTGGCGCTTTGCCTGCGGGGCTATCGCCGCGCTCTTGCATGACGTCGTCATCACCTCCGGAATGTTTGTTCTGAGTGGACACGAGATTAGTGCGTCGGTGTTAGCCGCGCTGCTTACGATCGTTGGTTATTCTTTGAACGATACGATTATCGTTTTCGATAGGATTCGCGAGAACATTGGGCTGTCCTATAAAGACGAGAAGAAATCGAAAAAGAAATCTGATAGCCTCGGTGCCCTCTCTCTCAGTGGTTTGATTAATCTGAGTATTAATCAAACGCTTAGCCGTACAATACTGACCAGTTTGACGACTTTGTTTGTGGTGAGCACGCTTTGGTTACTCGGCGGTGGTGCCGTAGCCGATTTAGCTTTTGCCTTGGTGATAGGGGTAATAGTGGGAACGTACTCTTCTATTTTTGTTGCCTCGCCAGTCGTCTTACTTCTCGCCACAAGAGGTGGTGCTGGGGAGACTTCTGCCAGTAAGCAGCGGTAGCACTTAAGGACTAGATTTAGCAGCGCGCAGCGTAAGGACTAAATTTAGCAACCTTATCGGGACTCTCCTCTATGATTGCTACACTTTCACGAATTCGGTTTGCTGTAGTTTTCTTTCTTTGCTTATTTCTAGTTACTCCTGCATGGGCTGCTGACGAAGAGAAGGTCGGCGTGATTGAGTTCGTACTGGCCAATAGTGAGGCTGGAGTCCGCGGGGCGCTCGAAGCTGGCAGTTCGAACCCGATTGAAACAAATATCGCTCTACTTGAAGCAGCGAAGCACGGAGTTCGTCCAGGAATTTTCTCGGCGCTTATTGATGCGGGTGCGAACGTAAATATTGCCGACCCCCACGGCTCTACTCCGCTGATACTTCTTTTTTCCGACCAGCTTAGTCAAGCGAGTGCTGCGAAAGACCGTGAGGTAATTTTGCTGCCGCTTGGGCCGCATCGAAAGGAATCCTCAAGGAGATTACTTAAGGCTGGTGCGAACCCCATTGTAAAAAACACGAAAGGGGATACGGCTTTTCTTCTTGCTGCGGCCAGAGGAGAGTTCGAACTCCTTGGGGAGATGCTTTCTAAAGGTGCAAAAGTCAGTAGCAGAGGAGGCAGTTCGCAAACTGCCTTGATGCGAGCGGCTGAGCGGGATCAGCTTCAGACGGTTCGTTGGCTGCTTTCGAAGGGGGCTCCTGTGGATGCGAAAGACGCTCGTGGACGTACTGCCCTGATGTATGCGGCTGCCGCTGGTAAAGTAGGGACGATACGTCCGCTCATTTCCGCTGGTGCTAAGGTTTCAGCGAGTGATTCGTCTGGAAATACCGCACTCATTCTAGCGACTTCCGCGGGTCATCGACGAGCAGCTAGCACTCTAGTATCGAAAGGGGCTAAGGCAAGCACCAAGAACAAGAGTGGTAAGTCAGCAGCGGATTTTGCTCGTAAGAGAGGCGGGGCGATGGCAGGAGGTGTTGAATCGCCGCTTTACCGAGCTGCTGTAAAGGGAAATTCTAGAGCCGTTCGACAGCTTCTTTCTCAAGGTGCGGAGGTTGATGCTGCGACACCGAAAGGTACGACTCCTTTGATGGCCGCAGCTCGAGCAGGTGATGCTGACGTTGTCAGGGCACTACTTAAGGCCGGAGCTTCCGCGCATGCGATTGATAGGATGGGTGAGACGCCGCTTCACTTCGCGGTTCGAAGTGGGAAGCTAGGGGTAGTTTCTCAGCTTATCGAGAAAAAGGTGAAGATTAATGTTCGTTCCAAGCGTGGAGAAACTCCTCTTCTTATTGCTGTGGAGGAGGGACGTGCAACAATTGTAAGGGTGTTGCTTCGCGAAGGGGCGGATCCACTGGTCCGAAATGCGGCTGGTGTTACTATTGAGAATCGAGCTCGTCAATTGGGTCGAGCTGAAATAGCCGTGATTTTTGAGAAAACGCCGTATGGTAAGAGGCGGTAGGCGGACTTGCGGTAGCGACGCCTTTGCTGAGAGTTTCTCTACGGGAGCTTTCATGTAGAGGTGCGTGTAGCTGGTGCCCGGATTCTGAGCCCGACTTTGTCGGTCTCAGAATCCTTCTAGAAGTTGCTATAGTTGACGATGGGATAGGAAAGCTCCCGTAGAGAAACTCTCAGCAAAGGCTCGGTATCGCAGTTTCGGGCGGGAGTTTGATAGCTCGAGTGATGGAGGCTCCACCACTCGAGC
>QIGM01000008.1 GCA_003230795.1 bacterium | reverse complement strand
ATTGAGGGGTTCTCGGCTTTTCTTGAAATCTTATCGATTTCATCGATATAGACTATGCCGCGCTCTGCTCGCTCTACGTCGTAATCAGCGGCTTGGAGTAGGCTGAGGATGATGTTCTCTACATCTTCCCCTACGTAACCAGCTTCAGTGAGATTGGTCGCGTCGGCGATTGTAAAAGGTACATCGAGGATGCGCGCGAGTGTTTGCGCAAGAAGCGTCTTCCCGGAACCGGTGGGTCCCATGAGGAGGATGTTAGACTTTGCTAGCTCGACTTCAGACTTTGTAGAGTTCTTCTCTTCGATTCGCTTGTAGTGATTATACACCGCAACGGCGAGGATTTTCTTCGCTGTTTCTTGGCCGATTACGTAATCGTCAAGGAAGGTTCTGATCTCTTTTGGTTTAGGAATCTGTGAGGATTTCTCTGGGGCGGCCTCGTCTTCGACTTCGTCTAAAATGATGTCATTGCAGAGGTCTATGCACTGGTCGCAAATGTAAACGCCGGGTCCGGCAATGAGTTTACGCACTTCTTCCTGCGTTGCTCCGCAGAAGCTACATGCTAAACCTGATTGTCCACGATCTACACCCTTTGTCACACCATCCCCCCTGGCCTATAAACTGACCTGACTCAAACTGAACAGTTCTTAAGAACTGTTTTCTATCTGTTGTCGGAAATTACCCCTTTCCTGCTCGCTTCCCAGAAACAAGAAACCCGAAACGAGAGATAGGATAATTAACTCCTATCTCTTATTTTGCAACGCAAGCTCCGAACTTAACAAGCAATATAAACAGATTGCTGAAAAACACTTTCTAAGTAGCTAGTATTTCAGCACTCTAAATCTGTTATGACATTAAATCCGAACAAGCACTCCCCCAGAAACAACCTAACAGAAACAACCTAAGAAAATTCCCACAAATTCATAATGTTTACGACACGATCTTAGTAGAAACGTGCAGCACTGCAGATACCTACAATTAAGCATAGTAGATACGGCTACTCGGATAAGCGAATAGCCGTTCTACCCCTTAGTCTGAGGAACCTGTGTCTTAGGAACCAGCTTTGAGCTGAACTGGTCGCGAAGTAACCACGTTGTCGATTAGGCCATACTTGCTCGCCTCATCCGCCGTCATGAAATTATCGCGCTCGGTATCCGCTTTGACCTGCTTCACATCATTGCCCGTGCTCTCTGCAAGGATCTCGTTAAGAGTGGTCTTGAGTCGCCCCATCTCGCGAGCATGAATCTCAACGTCGGTTACCTGGCCTTGGAAGCCGCCCATCGGTTGGTGAATCATGATGCGTGCATGTTTCAGTGCGACACGTTTTCCTTGTGTTCCCGCAGCAAGCAAGAAGGCCCCCATGCTGGCCGCTTGACCAATGCAAACAGTGGCAACATCTGGTGCGATGTATTGCATGGTATCGAAAATTGCCATGCCCGCAGTAACAGAACCGCCTGGGGAGTTAATGTACAAATAAATATCTTTTTCTGGGTCGTCGCTTTCTAGGAAAAGTAATTGCGCGGCAATTGAATTTGCAACGACATCGCTTACCTCACTACCAAGAAAGACGATGCGATCTTTAAGTAGACGAGAATAGATATCATAGGAGCGCTCCCCGCGGCCGGTTTGCTCGATTACGTAAGGAACATAGTGACTCATTTTTGGGGTCTCCCTCTTCTCTTGTTAATAGCACGCACAATCTCGCCCAGCCTTTTGATATACAGCCCTTTGGTAGTTAACCTGGCCCCTTGGTAGTTATGTGTATTTGCCAGCGAGACGGTCTTGAGAGAAGTGGGGGGCCCTTAGGAACTATCCTGGGAACTATCCTAGGAACTCTCCGCTTCTTTTTTGACTTCCTCTATCTTGGCTTCGCTTAAGAGTTTATCAACGATTTTCTCGTTGGCCATAATATTCTTTAGCTGAGGAACGCTGGAAGGAAAACTGTAAAGTTGATTTATCTCTTCTCGGCTCTTTTCTTCTTTCTCAGCTATGCCATCAAGCCACTGATCTACTTCTTCGTCCTTAAACTCCATCTCGTCCTTCTTACGGAGAGTGGACATGATAATGGATCGCTTTACACGGAATCCCGCAGGCTCACCGAGATTATCACGGAAGCGAGCAACATCTACTTGGTAGGAGCGCTCATCTTGAGGATTTAGCAGACCCATTTCAAACAAGACGTTTCTTACTTCATCATCAACCAGCGCATCGGGAACCTCAAAAGGATTCTTCTCGATAATCGCTTTTATCAAAGTCTCTTCACGCTCGAGCTCATTTTTGCGCGCGATCTCTTTTTCCATCGCATTTCGCACATAGGCTTTGAGACCTTCGAGATCTTCTGCGACTTCTGTCTTCTTAGCAAGCTCATCATCAAGCTCGGGGACATTTTTCTCAGAAAGAGTCTTCAGCGTCACTGTATAGACTGCGTCTTTCCCTGCCCATTCCTCACCACTCTCCTCAGAGAGCTTAGTAGGAACCGACTTTTCCTCCCCTACTTTCATTCCAGGAATGGCTTCTTCGATATCTTTGATTGAGCGACCAGCGCCAATCTCCACAAAGATGTTCTCACCGGTTGAACCAGGGAATTCCTCTCCGTCTACTGTGCCTTGAAAATCTACAGTAGCGAGATTGCCCTTCTTCGCCTTCTCCTCGCCTTCTAGCGGCTTCATTTCAGCGAACTGCTCCGCCATTCCAGAGAGGCGACGCTCGTATTCTTCTTCTGTGAATTCTTCAACTTCAACCTTAAGCTTAAGCCCAGAAATTCCTTCAATCTCTGGCTCAGGCACCACAGATACTTCCGCAGTTACGGTAAGGTCTTTATCTTTGTCTTCGTCGTCGATTTTGATTTCTGGATAACCAACAACTTTGAGTTCATGCTCTTTTAGCGCCTCACGGTAGGCATCAGAGACTAGATCACTCATCACATCACCGTGAATCTTCTCTCCGTAGAGCTTGGCAACCATTGCCTTGGGCGCGCGTCCTGGGCGGAAGCCTTTTAGTTGAGCTTGTGAAGCAGTCTGGCCTAGTAGCTTATCGAACTGGGCTTGATAGACAGCACGAGGGATCTCAATGCTGATTTCTCTATTAACTTCACTTTTCTCTGATACCGAACTCTTAAACGCCATCGTACTGTTTTCCATTAGTGCTTATTGTAATCGCGAATCGGAGAATAATGTTTCTCTCTACAGCTCGCGTACTTTGAAATTATCTTTCCCCGGGTCTGTCTGTGACCCTTGGGCATGCTCTGAGGTCAAGGGGTTCGCCTAAGAGCTTATCTCACGCTGAGAATCCTATAAAATTACGAACGAAATGCGGAGGGGGAGACTCGAACTCCCACACCCTAAGGCACTAGATCCTAAGTCTAGCGTGTCTACCAATTCCACCACCCCCGCACACGTTTGTGGAAGCAAGATAAAGCAATATTGCGAAGAAGATACAAGAGCCTAGAGCTAAAAAAGATTGAATTAATCGCAAATCGTCAAGTGGCGCGAAAACGCTCCCTGCTGGGTGCTGCCAGGACCAAAAGCTGAGAAATTTTATATCTTTTGGGGCTGCTCTACCTCGGGCTCTTATCTAGGCGTTCTGGGCTTTTTGAGCACTAAGCTCTACATACCAGGCCTCTATCTCAGCCTTGATCGTATCGCGCACTACTCGAGTCTTCGCTAGTCTCTCCTCATCGGTGCCAGTGAAGCTTGAAGGGTCTTCAAAAGACCAGGCTTTTCTCTGGGCCGGCCCAGGGAATATTGGGCATTGCTCAGCCGCTTCGCCATCACAAACCGTAATTACCCAGGTAAACTTTCTCTCAGCCTCTAAGAGTTCAAATACGCTCTGCGGCACATTGCTGGAGATATCAAGGCCAACTTCCGCCATTGCTTCAACAACAAGAGGATTGAGCACACCCGGCTCAAGCCCTGCGCTTTCAGCGTGAAATTCCTCGCCGTAGAGAAGACGCATCCAGGCCTCTGCCATTTGGCTTCGTGCGCTATTGTGAATGCAGACGAAAAGCACTGAGTTTTTGGACATCTTGGACGCTCCCCTTTTGAAGAACTCTTAAGAGAAAAAAGACTGGGGTGGATGACGGGATTTGAACCCGCGACCCTCGGAATCACAATCCGATGCTCTAACCAACTGAGCTACACCCACCAGAATTTTTCACTCGCACTGAAAAGCTAGGCCTTTAGTTAAGGGAAGCAATATCAGAAGAGAGCATGAGAAAATGCGCAAAAATAGCCTAGCTGTCAATGAGGCTACTTAGTTCGTAGCGCTGATCGGGTCCTAACTCCAGCTTTCCCTCAAGCTCAAGCCTAGTTAGCAGAGGTAGTAATTCGCGAGTATTTATATCGGCTAATTGAGATATTTCGTCAATATTTGCTCGCGAGCAGGACTTCAAGCCTTCCATCACTCTCCTCGCAGGAGCTGAAAGGGCTGATGGGGTTTCAGTCTCATCTGAAGCGTTTCCGTCCTCTTCTTCTTTCAGCACGAGCTCTGGATACTGCTCTAACAGCTCATCAATAGAATCGAGCAGCTGGGCTCCACTTTTTAGTAAGTTATTCGAGCCCGCGCTAACCTCAGAGTCTATCGGTCCTGGTAGAGCGAAAACGTCTCTTCCTTGTTCAAGTGCGAGACGGGCCGTGATTAAGGAGCCACTTTTCTTAGCCGCTTCCACCACGAGCACTCCTCGAGCAAGCCCGCTTATAATTCTATTTCTCCTTGGGAAAAGGTCCTTCCTTGGGGTTTGCTCTAAACCGAATTCGCTGATGATTGCTCCGCCATTTTCGAGTAGAGCACGAGCAAGCCCGCGATTCTCTGCCGGGTAAATATGCGACAAACCAGAGCCGAGCACGGCGACACCAGGGTAAACACCCATGGATTGTGCCGCTTCAATCGCGCCGCAATGTGCGGCCGTATCTATGCCGCGCGCTAGACCGCTGATGATGCTTGCCCCCCGCTCTGAGAGTTTGCGCGCAATGGTTTTTGCCGCGCGGCGACCATAGGAGGTGCATTTTCTCGTGCCGACAATGCCAAAACAGAAATCAGTAGCTAGTTCTCCGCGAACAAAAAGCACTAAGGGTGGGTCACTTAGTTCTAGTAAGTTCGGCGGATACTGAGTGTCTGCAACGCTGATAATCTCAACGCCTTCTTCCCTCGCCTGCTCAATCTCGCGCTTTGCTCGCTCAGCGAACTCTGTATTTACACCCTTAATTAGTCTGCTAATCACTGCCGTTCTTTCAAACTCATTCTCGGCAGCTCTCAATCTTCGGCTAGATTCCGTATTAAAAAAGCGCCCCTGTAGAGACACGGCGTAGAGTAAAGCTGATAAATCGGAATTCGCTGTTAACTTCATTGTTTATCTGAGTAATTTTCTATTTTCTGCGAGAAATATCCGTGTTCAAGTGCATCATAATCCCAAGCCCTTATCCCTAATGCTAAGCGGCATACTTTCGCTTGCTTCGGGGGAACTTCTAGAGAGTAGAGGTTGAAACTCAAGGGGTAGAGAATTTTGTATTGATAGCTGATCGCAAAAGGCAGAAATTAGTTGCCTCGCAAGACCTCAGCATTCGCGACTGCTGCAGGCAACGCATATGAATCTATGAGCACATTTTTTGTAATTCTCCATGACGCAGATCCGGCCAATGAAGAAGGCCGCGAGCGACTGCGCGAGAATTTAGAGAGCAAGCTAGGTCTTCGGCCTGAGCGCATAGCCCAAATCTTCAGCAGCCTTCCCGTTATCCTCAAAGAACAGATGAAAGAAGCAGATGCTGATAGCTACGTTCGCGTACTGGAACGACTCGGCGCTTCGGTTGAGAAACTTCCTGAGAACTCATCCGCTTCGACAGTAGTAGAGCAAAGCTCTCTAGCCGCAGAGTCGGTCGTGGAAGAAAGCGCAGAAGAAGCAAGCTCCTCCTCTGATGCGTATGAGCTCGACATGAACGCTGATTACTCCCTAGAAGACCTAGAGGGGATTCTCGATCAAGCACTTGCTGCTGACGGAGAGGACTCCTCCGGAAAGGACTCCTCCGGAGAGGACTCTTCTGAACTCGAATTCTCATTCACTGAAACTACCGACTCCATACACACCGGGCCTGATAAGCCAGTTGAGCAGAATGACCTCCCGGATGATGTTGATGAATTTGCGGGCTTAGAACTTGCGCCTGAGCCGCAAGTAGAGGAGAGCAAACTCGATCAGCAGTTAATGACTGAGCTGAGTGATTCGACCGCTTCGGCTGAGGAAGAAGGAGCGACACTCGAAGTGTCAACACCTGACACTAACGTGCTCGATGATGCTAAAAACGCATCTGAGTTCGTCTCCGCTGCTGAAACACTTTCTAATCTTAGTAAGAGTTTTGAAGAGGACACAGAACTTGACGATGGTGAATCTCTTGAGAATGAGCTTCTCGCTCGACTAGAATCAGGAGAAGCCGAGGAGAATCGCATCAGCGCAGAAGAGCTGGGCGAAGAGTTGAATGGGGAGTTGAAGGCTCCTGCTGAGGAAGCGCCAAAGAGCGAATCTGAGCAAGAAGCAGTAAAAGAGGACGCGAAGCAACTCAGTGATTCGCAGATACAACGCACATCCTCTAGTTCAGGAAGCACCCTCTCTGAGTCCGCAAGCAATCAGCTTGCCCAGGCTGGAGCGGAGAACGAACCGGAAGAGAGCGCTGCTGCTCAGCTTATCTCTCGCGCAACGGTTTGGGTTGGAGTGGCAGTAGTTGTTCTTGGACTAGCAACACTAGTGTTAAAGCCTGAGTTTCTCACGGGGGCGACGGAGAACGAAGGTAGTGTGCGGTTTGACCCTGCGCCGGGGATGCTTGAGGCTTTACTTAAACAACAAGCCGAGATACTTGGGCGCAGTTCGGCAGATGCCGGTTCGCTAAAGTCAGAAACTCCCGCCCCGCAAGTGCGAAGATGGGCAGCCGTGGTTAATGTGGGCGAAGCGGATTTTAGTTATTCAGCTAATCTGCTTACGGTTAATACAAGCCCGGCGTTTATGCAGTTTGAAGCCTCAACAAGAAAACCAGAGGAGCTCACTGCGGAAGAGCTTGTCGCCGGCGTGTCTCGCCCCTGGTTGCAAAAGATTAGCGCTCCTAATATCAAAATCGATACAACTGCGGAATCCGATCCAGAAAACATGACAGCTTTTCTCGAGGGATCTGCACGCGGCTACCTAAGCGACCGTGGGCATAGAGGTCGAGTGCTGTTACAAGTTAAAGCAAAGCTCTCACTCGCCAAAGATGCTCAAGTAAAAGGCTTCATAGAACTACGACATGGCAACGTGAGCGAGAAGCTAAAAGAGCATAAAGGAGACGACACGGTGTTTTACGTCGCCCGAGCCGATACTGAGAGCTTTCTCGTTCTGATCAGAGCTCCAATTACTGCCATCCTAGAAGGTGCAGAAATAGTGACGGAAGAAGAAAAACAAACGGAAAAAACAACGGACAAGTCAGCTATAGGAGCGCATGGAGAGTAAGCAATCAAAATCGAGCACGAATAGACTTCGAGGCCTGGTCCCTAGGGATAAGAGGCAGCTTACCGAATTGCACGTCCATCTTGGCGGATCCGTTCCTATTTATCGTCTGTGGGAGATGGGCATAGCTCGAGGTATTCGCGGCGTCGCTCACTCCTACCACGAGTTTATCCGTATGCTTCATCGCAACCAAGAGACTGCGGGGAATCTCGATCAGTACCTTGAAATATTCGATACCGTTGAGTTAATTCAAGCCGGTCCGGAAGCCGTGCAAGAGAGTATACTCATAGCTATTAACGGGGCCTACCGGACTGGTGGCATGACTCGCTTAGGACCTGGCGGAGAAGGCGGAGATCCGGATCCAGTTTTTTCGATCAATCGCCTCGAACTGCGCTTTAATCCGATGAAGCGTACCGGAATGTTGTTTTCTCGCGGAGAGCCTTCAGGCTTGTTTGATGTGGATAGAATTATTCGCGCCGCATGTGAAGCTGCCGAGGAGAGTGAAATTGCTTACCGGGGCGATATACAGACGGGATTACTTTTCTGTTTTGGTAGAGACCTGTCTTGGGAAGTAAATCGAACCTTGGCAGAGAAAATCCAGCATTGGAAAAAGACTCACCCGAAGATAGTTGGGATTGACTTAGCGGGGCCTGAATCGAGCATGGCGCTTGATTCAGAGAGTGACCTTGAGAAGATGGCTGAGATCTACGATATCGCTGCCGGAGACGATTTAGGGCGAACGGTTCATGTTGGCGAAACGCCACACGTCAGCGTAGAAACCTTCGTGAAGACTATCAAAGCACTCAAGCCACATAGAGTGGCCCATCCAGTTACTGCGGCACGTGGCTTCTGGGATGATAAAGACGCTCGAGGTCTCGAAATCCTCGCCGAAAACGACATCTGCTGTGAGCTTTGCGTAAAATCCAACGTTCTCACCCAAGCAATTCGCTCCGCTGAAGAGTATGGTCGATTCCTAAAGACACTTGACGAATTTGGTATCAGATACACCTTCTCCACCGACTCTCCTGCACTTCAGATGACTACGCTGGCTAATGAGCTAGAGTTTCTGGTTGAGCACGAGGCTATCAACCAGGAACAGCTACTGAAGGCCCTCGCAAACGCGGAAGAGGCCACGTTTATAAGATAGTCATCAAGAAATAAAATCTCGACGGTTTGGGGTGTAGCGTTAATTTTACCCTCCGACGACTATTTCGACTTGATTCTGTACCTGCTTCGGCATAGGAATAAGCATTCCTGAAACTAGTGTCTCTACGTGACGCTTTCCCCTCAGGAGAATGTTTAAGAAACTGACTTACTCGTACTTCTTTCATCAACAGATTTGGTGAACCTTCACAATTTGAGGGGCAGTGTCATTTAGGGGCTGTCATTTAGGAGCTGGGCGGCTTGCAAGCCGTAGCCTAAGACGCCTCTCGAAATGCTAGATACGATGAGCTCGGCCTACTTACTAGAAAATCATTGCGAGTAATTCATGCGTCAAAGGCTAAAGCGAAATACGAAAATTGTTGCCACACTCGGACCTTCTTCAAGCTCCAGAGAAGTTATTCGCGATATGATTGCGGCTGGTATGAACGTCGCTCGTCTAAATTTTTCGCACGGCACACACGAGCAGCACAGTCAGATCCTCGCCATGGTGCGCGAAGAGTCGAAAAAGCTGCAGCGCTACGTTGCAGTGTTTCAAGATCTTTGCGGCCCTAAAATTCGCATCAGTGAGCTCGAGGGTGGCAGTATTACTTTGCTTGAGGGAGCCAACGTTGAGCTTCATTACTGCGGTGATACAAAAGAGAAGCCAATTGGCTCTACCGAGAAGCTCTATATCGAGGCTTTTGATCCAGCGAAGGTAATGCGCCCCGGGGAGAAAGCCTTACTTGCAGACGGACGAATTCTAATCGTTGTCGAAAAGAGCTTCGAGGACCATGTAATCTGCCGAGTAATTTCAGGAGGTGCTCTTCGCTCTCGCTCAGGTATTTCCGTCCCAGAATCTCGCCTGGACCTGCCCTGCCTGACTGATAAAGATAAGCACGACCTTAAATGGGCAACCGAGAATAAGGTCGATTACGTCGCTCTCTCCTTTGTAGGCACCGCAAAAGACATCAGAGACCTACAAGATGTGATGGACGAGTATGGCGAGCGACTGCCAATGATCTCTAAGATCGAGCGCGCTGGTAGCCTTGACCATCTCAGCTCCATTGTTGAAGCCTCTGATGCGGTGATGGTTGCCCGTGGAGACTTAGGCTTAGAGCTTCCACTCGAACGAGTTCCCGGAGCTCAACGTTTCATCATTAATGCTGCAAATTACACGGGCACTCCCGTGATTACGGCAACGCAGATGCTGATGTCTATGGTTGAGGAAATTCGTCCAACACGTGCTGAAGTAAGCGATGTTTGCACCGCGGTTCGTGATGGAACTGATGCCGTGATGCTTTCTGATGAAACTGCCATCGGAAAACATCCAGTGCGCGCCGTCGAGGTGCTTTCAGATATCGTGATCGAAGCAGAGCGTGAACTTAATCTCGAACGAGACCGACTATCGGCTAAACGCTCCGACCGTGAGAAAGTTGCAGATGCGGTTTGTTACGCTGCAACCAACGCAGCCGATAAAATTGCTGCGGCCGCTATGATTGCTTGCACCCAATCAGGATACACCGCACAGCTGATGGCGAAGTATAGACCACGACAGCCTCTCTTCGGTGTTACCTCCGAGTCGCGCTCACTTACGCGCATGGCTCTCTACTGGGGGGTAGAGCCTTTACTCATTTCTGTTGATGAAGAAATGAATATCGAAGCTGAGATTCGTTGCGCCTTAGAAAGTATTCGCGATGAGTTTGGATTGAAGCCTGGCTCACGGGTGGTGATAACCGCTGGACTACGAGCAAGGAAGCAAGGCTCTACGAATGTAATGGAGATCCGCGAAATCCCGCGAAAAGGCTCTGATTATTAGGGTGAGATTTTGCTCAGACCCCTCTCGGGGCCTGTTTTCAGTAGTTTCTTAGCGAAATAAGCCCCTACAGATATTAGGCTGCAACAACTGCTGCTGCTGTGGATATTAGGCTGCAACAACTGCTGCTGCTGTGGCTGGACGAACAAGCGTAAGCTGGTCTGCAATATCACAAAGTTGCTTAGCAAGTAGACCTACATCAAAGCCCCAGAAAATTAACTCCTCTTTTTCAGCGGAGAGAAAAGAATCAAGCGCTGTGTTTTCGCTCGTATCCCCGGGGAAGCGTAAGTCGACAGCAGGGCCGTGACCACTAAGCCTAACACCGGTTCCGTAGAGAAAAATACGGTCAACGTTTTCTTGAATAATTAGAGGCACTGACTCAATGTTCTTATAAGGAATCCCCTCTTCCTTTAGCGCAAGGATACAGGCGATGGAAAGAATGTCTTCAATCCGGTAGCAACGCCGCCCGCGCTTAAAGCTAGAGCCAGTTGGCTTTGCAATACCAATCTGATTGAAGAAAGTGAATTGTGATAAAACCAATCGGCGATGTGGGAAAAGCCCCTGAAGAATCTTGCGTATTTCAGTGGCGCTATATTCGAAGTTATTCATGCCTTTAACCCTATGTCTGTGCACGCTGCGGTTTGCACAATCCCGGTATACTCAAACTGCTAAAGACCTCTCTCACCTACATGGTACTGAAAGTTCCTAGGGAGTACAATAGGGAATTTCTAAGTATCTGAAAAGATGAAAATTTTCTCTGAGTTAGCTCCGAATCGGTTTTTTTACGTCAAGTAAAAAGAGCCCATCTGTCCTGTGAGATGTTCCTATGCTAACCAATAGGACGAGAATCTAATGACTACGCCTCGAGGTTTCTAATGTCTGAAAACGAGCAACTCCTCAGTATTAACGAAAGTGCTGATATCGCCGGTGTGAGCACCGAGACCCTAGAGCAGTACAGGGACTTCGGTTTGCTTGAGGCCGTCGTTGAGAACGAGATGACGCGCTTTAGAGAGTCAGATATTCGCACTTTGTTTTATACGAAACTGAGAAAGGAAGAGCTTAGCGAGAAAGCCCCAGAAGAGAGCCCAAAAGAGAGCACCGATTCGGATACTGCCAGCACTCTCCAGCAAGCCGCTCCTATCACAGCTCCACCTAAGAGCAATTCCTCCGATGATGAGGACCTCCAGGAGCCACCTACTTTGGAGCAAATTCTCGCTGAGCACGCTGCCTCGAAACTTGAAGCTGCCAATGTTGAAGTTGAGGTCGTTGAGAGCAGCGAGAAAGAAGAGGTAGTTTCCGCGACGGCAGAAGAGAAGATAGAGGAAGTTGAGGCCGAAGAGTTTCACGGAGAAGCGGTGAGCACTCTGGGAGAGTCTATCGAAATCAGCTCGACTTCTGCATTTGTTCCTAGTTCTCCGGATGCTGATTTAATTGAGCTAACCAAAGGTCTTCGAGAGCAGATAGAAATGCTCAAAGAAGAACGTAGTTGGTTGCGAGAGCGAGTTGAGAAGCTCGAATCGCGCTCTGAGAGAGATCAAATGCTTCTCTTATCAGAGAATGAGACGGTAAGGAGTTTGCTTGGGTCGGCGAATACTCGGCCTCAGAGGGTAAGCTTCTGGAGAAAAGCCCTTCCCTTTCTTACAGGACAAGAGAATTAAACCTTCACTGTGTGTGTGATTTGTTCGTTTGCAAAGATGTAGGAACAAAAAAAGCCGAAGGATTTCTCCTTCGGCTTTTCTGTTTTGCACTGAAGTAGTT
>QIGM01000472.1 GCA_003230795.1 bacterium | reverse complement strand
GAGGAGGATCTTGACGATGCGGGCGCACAGGTAACAGAGCGGCAACACTTTTTCTCAATGCTAGGTGATTAAGCGCTTGAGAATTCTCGGTTGAAGCGTTGTAGCGATCGCTAAATGCAGTCACAAGAGCTTCGCTCACACCATTGCTCTCTAGTGCGCTCATTAGCGTGCGAACGGGCGATGGCGTATTCTGAACTAAGGCTGCGCTAGAGACGGCCTCGATTTCTACGCGCGGACCTGCTCCGGTTTGTGGGAGATTCTTTGTTGAGAGAATCACAGCATCATCGCCGAGTTCTCGTTTGATTAGCGAGATTATTTCTGAGGAGCTTCTCCCGCGAAAAGTTCGCGCGTTGTTTGCTTGTAATGGCATGGTACCTCCGTTCGTCATTATTCAGGTGCCTCTATCGCGATGACGCCAAGTGATTGGACCTTCGTGCTTGGGCTGATTTCTTGATGTGAAAGAACTGTAAAGCCCGGAATAAAACGCTCAGTGAAGGCGAATAGGCCAGAGCGAAGTGTTGCCGGGGCGAGTAGAATCGGGGTCGAGCCCGTTTGCGAAAAGCGTTCTGCTACTTTCTTTAAGTGAGAGAGGAGACGCTGAGCGAGTCCAGGCTCAAGTGCAAGATAAGAGCCTTGGTCGGTAACCTGAAGTGCATCGTTGAGCATGCGCTCGAGAGTTGGGCTAAGGCTAATAAGCTTGAGTGAGCCGTCATCGGCAACGTGTGATGCCGTAATCGAGCGCGAAAGGGAACGACGAACTTGTTCGACGAGACGTTCAGGTGCTTTTATCGATGGCCCCCAATCCGCCAAGGTCTCCAGAACGGAGCGAAGGTCACGAATGCTGACGTTTTCGCGTAGAAGTCCTGCAAGCACTTGCTGAACTGTGCCTAACGGAAGAACGGCTGGAACGACTTCCTCGATAAGCTTTGGATACTCTTGGCCTAGGTGGTCGAGTAAGACCTGTACTTCTTGGCGCCCGAGAATCTCATGCGCGTGTTGCTTTATTACCTCGGTGAGGTGTGTGGTAATGACCGTTGGTGGATCAACAACAGTATACCCTGCAAACTGGGCACGTTCTTTGTCAGCTTCAGCGATCCAAAGTGCGTCAAGTCCGAAAGCTGGTTCCTTAGTTGGTGTGCCAGGTATTTCAGCTTCTACGCCACCTGGATCCATCGCCAAAAAGTGGTGTCGTTTGATAGTACCGCTAGCGATATCCACTCCCTTAAGCATGAGGCGATACTGAGAAGGCTCGAGCCGCACATTATCTCTGATATGAATCGGAGGTACGATAAATCCAAGATCAATTGCGAACTGTCGACGAAGTCCGCGAATACGTTCAATCAAATCACCGCCGCTAGAGACATCCACCATTGGTACGAGTTCGTAACCAACTTCAAGCTCGAGAAGGTCGACGCCCAAGAGAGTTTTGACCTCTTCGGTGCTTCCTGGAGGTGGCTTGCCATCGTCATCTTCTGCGCCAGCCAGTGCTAGTTCGCTGCCCTTACTTGAGGAATTATCGTCGCTGCCTGGTATCGACTCTCGATTGTTCATGCCAACCGCCGCTGTCCCTGCAGCGAGTAGCATGAAGGGAAAGAATGGAAGTCCTGGGACGAAAGCAAAAAGAGCACATACTCCCGAGGAGAGCAGCATCGGACGGCTGTAACGAGTAAGTTGGCTACTAACTTCAGTTCCTAGATCGGCTCCTGAAGAAGCGCGGGCAACGATAATACCGGCACTTGTTGAAACAATCAGCGCTGGTATCTGACTGGCAAGACCATCACCTACGGTAAGAAGAGTGTAGGTTTCGGCTGCTTCAAGCCAGGTCATGCCATCCATGAGCACCCCGATAAAGAGGCCACCGAGGATGTTAATGAATGTAATGATAATACCAGCCGTCGCGTCTCCACGTACGAACTTCGACGCTCCATCCATAGAACCGTAGAATTCAGCTTCGGAGGAGAGGTCTGCACGAGCCTGTTTAGCTTCGTCTTCTGTGATTAGCCCACTATTTAGATCCGAATCGATTGCCATCTGCTTACCAGGCATTGCATCGAGTGTGAATCGAGCTGCAACTTCTGCGATACGACCAGAGCCCTTGGTGATAACCATGAAGTTCACCATCACGATCACAGAAAAGATCACGACACCGATGATGAAGTTTCCACCGAGAACGAAAGTTCCGAAAGACTGAATAACGCTTCCAGCAGCATCGAGACCTTGGCTTCCGTTTAGGAGAATTAATCGAGTCGATGAAACGTTCATCGAGAGACGAAATAGCGTCGTTATCAGCAAGAGAGACGGATACGAAGTAAAATCGAGAGGACGTGCCAGATAGAGTGAAACGAAGAGCACTATAAGTGAGAGCGCGATGTTTGCAGCAAGCATCACATCGAGCAAGATGGTCGGAATTGGAATGATCATAATGATCACAATTCCGACCAACAGCATCGGTACGAGATAGCTCATTGCAACGTTTTCTTTTAGTTTTTCTGCCACAGTGTTCTTACCTTTGTTTGAAAACCTTTGTTACCTTCCGGCAGTTTGTTGCCCTTTTGTCTGCACAGGACGGTAGTTACCTTTGATTTTGTATATGTAGGCGAGCAGCTCGGCGACGGCCTTAAAGAGCTCGTAAGGAATTTCCTGACCTACTTCGACTGTTTTGTATAAAGAACGAGCAAGCCAACGGCGCTCGACAATGGGAATTCCATTTTCTTTTGCGAGTTTTCGAATTCTTTTGGCGATGTGCCCACGTCCTTTAGCCACCACCTTCGGGGCGGTTCCGCGCTCCATTCCGTAGGCAAGTGCGACGGCTACATGGGTAGGATTTGTGACCACTACGTCAGCAGTTGGAACGGTTTCGAACATGCGCTGACGGGCTCGGTTGAGTCCCATCGCCATGATTCTACGTCTCGTCGCTTCATCACCTTCTGTCGCCTTCTTCTCGTCTTTGATCTCCTGCTTGGACATTTTTAATTCTTTGTTCGTTTTGTACTTCTGCCAAATGAGATCGAGAATGGCGAGGATCGTGAGAAACGCGATGATCTCCCAGAAGATGTAAGACATCGCCTCCGCAGTGAATGGGAGAAGTTCGTGAACGTTTAGCGCCATTAGATTTTTGAGCTGTGGAAAAAGATCGAAAAAGGCGAAATAGGCGATTGGGCAGATAATGCAAAGTTTGGCGATTTGCTTAGCAACGTTAACGTAATTACTAAAGCCTACAATTCGCTTTAATCCTTTGAGTGGATTTAAGTGGCTGGGCTTTGGCTTAACTAGCTTCCATGACCAGAGAAATTTCGTCTGTATGGCTGTGCAACCAGCCCCACAAATTGCAGCGATTAGAAGTAGCAACATCATCTCCGGCAGGAGAATTGCGATAACGCCAGTAAGCTGCTGTTGGATGGTTTCAGTGGTGAGCTGCTGTGTGGCGAGCGGGGAGGTGAAGGAACCTGCCACAAGTAGCTTCATGTCACTCCAGAGAGATGGAGCGATATACTGAAGACCGATAAAGGCGCCAGTGATTCCAGTTACGTTGCTAAAATCAACTGAAGAGCCGACTTGTCCCTCTTTGCGAGCTTCGCCTTTCTTTCGGGGGGTCGGCGCTTCGGTTTTCTCTCCTGCTGGTTCGTCAGCCATCCGCTTTATGCTTCCTAGGTTCTGTGCACTTTCTTTGAAAACGACATCTTGTCGATTTCTAATCCAATTGGGTGTGCTTCTTTAAGCAAAGGTTATGCCGAAAATGATCGGAGGAGAATTTAGAATCTGTGGGGTAATGCCCTGGAAACACTATAGAATTTTGCGCACTTTGGAGGTCCGATCTGCGACCTTATTCAATGTGTCAAAAGCTAGTCACGCTGTGGCGAGATACCCTCACAGGGGACTGTTTTTCAACAGGTCCCCACCAGGCGCGGATGCTAGAGGTCAGGGTGTGGCAGGAGTTTGGACCAAGGTTGGATAGATACTGCCTGTGACCTCTTCGATCTTCGCGAACTCTTTCACCGTAAACTGAGCAAGGCCGTCGAAGGTATAGGCCATGATGTAGAGGCCTATCATTACAGAGAGAGGCAGACTGATGATGAAAATGTTTACCTGTGGAATAAATTTAGTAATTAGGCCCAAGACAAACTGAGTGACGAGAGTGGTGACGAGAATTGGAGCAGAGACTCGGAGCGCGAGTTCAAAGCTGCTCACGAGTTGTGCTTGCAGGATGGTAGCGATCTCAACATCTGCTCTCCATAAGCCAAGCCCAAGTTCACCTGGATTGCCAGAAGCGGCGCGAATAATAATGTGATGTCCATCGATCGCGAGAAATATTACCGTCGCAACCAGGGTATTAAGCTTTGCGAGGACTGAAACACTTCCGCCTAGGGAGGGGTCAATCATGTTCGCTTGACCAAGACCAATTGCGCCAGCAACTACTTGTCCAGACACAGCGAGTCCACCCATGATGTAGGCTGGTATTGAACCGAGAAGATATCCAAGAGAAAATTCAGCGCCAATCATTAGGATTAGCTCGCCTAGATGCGCCGGCTCTGGCGCGGTTGCGCCGGTAAACGTAATGCCTATCGAAAGTGTAATCGCTGCCCAGAGGCGAAAAGCTGGGCTAATTTGTTCAGTTCCCACTCCAGGAAGAGCGAGAAACACCCCACTAAATCGGCTCATCAATAGAATCCAAACAAGTATTGGATTCAGGTTTAATATATCAGAGCCTAGCTGAATCATGAGACTAGGTAACGACTTGAGAGATAGAGTTGAAGGAGAATGTAGCGAAGGTCACGAGTTCTGCAATCATCCACGGACCAAATATAAGCAGCGAAACAACGGCAGCTACAATCTTTGGTATAAAGGCAAGTGCAGCATCGTTAATCTGCGTCGCTGCTTGCATGATACTTACACCGACTCCGGCCACGAGGCCGAAGCCCAAAACTGGGGCTGATACCATCATCGCAGTTTGTACACCGTAGCTCGCAACGCGAAGGAAGAACTCTAAATCCATAGTTTACACCTGATAGGTTTGTACAAGATTACTGATAATCAGCGACCATCCATCGATTACCACAAACAGCATGAGCTTGAGCGGCAAGGAAATAACGGTTGGCGGTAAGGTAATCATACTCATACTGGTCAGTACTGATGAGATAACCATGTCGAGAATTAGAAACGGAATATAAATCAAAAATGCAATCTGAAACGCAGTGTTTAGCTCACTGAGAATAAATGCTGGCACGACGATCGTGGGCCCTAACTCTTCTGGGCTTTCTGGAAGATCAGTCTTTGTAATATCCAAAAATAGCGCGAGGTCTGATTCTCGAGTGTGCGGTAACATGAAATCGCGTAGCGGTCCGTAAGCCTTGTCGAAGGCTTCGTCGTGTGAGATCTGGTTTTCCGAATAGGGCACGACGGCATCTTCAAAAACTTTCTGGAAGGTATCGCCCATGATCGCGAAGGTCAGAAAGAGCGATAGGCCTAAAATCACCTGGTTTGGTGGGGTTTGGGCCGTTCCTAAGGCTTGTCGCGTCATGGCGAGGACAATGGCGATTCGTGGAAAACACGTCATCGTCATCAATGCTGCCGGGATAAGAACGATAGAGGAGACAAGCAGCGCCATCTTTAGCGCGGCAAATACCTCGTTGTTTGAAACGTCTGGGCTGCCACTGGTGTTAATCGTGACCATCGGCGAAACAGGATCACTCGCTGCTGCCGCAATAGCTGGAACGAGTAGCATTGAGAGCGCTGCAGACACCGCTGCGAAGACGTAAGTAGATTGGGTTCGATTCAAAGAAAAGGCTTTCATACTATCCGTGTGCCTTTCTTGTTGGAAGTGGAAGAGATTCGGCCGATTTTGGGAACTGTTGTTCGCTGAAGACTTCTGTCTCCCTCGCCTGGGAGAGCTCAGTCAGGTACTGTACGTCGTCGCCATTTTGTGAGAGTAGCAGTTTCTGATTCTCAATCTGAACAATCATTAGGGATGTGCGAGTAGAAAGGGCTTTTCGTGAAACAACTTCGATAAGTTCTGCTTCGTTGTTTGTCGTTGCTTTGGTCGTGAACTTCTTGAAGACTGAAAAACCGATCAAGAGCAGAGCAAAGAAATACATACTATTCTTCGCAACTGAGGAAACGCTTAGTTTCTCCACTTCCTCTTCAGTGGCATTTTCCTTCTTCTCTTCTAGCTCTTGCCTAGCTCGTTTGATGCGCTCGAGTGCATCAGTCGTGATTGCCTTACTTTGTGCGGCTTCAGCAGAGAGCTTGGCGGAAACTTCTTCGGCCTGTGCTGGTGTGTAGGCGCTACAGAAGAGAGTAATTAATGCAAAGCTGATAAGTGTGAGAACACGGCAATTCATAGTATTATCCAAGTCCGTCGAGACGTTCTGCCTGCGAGATAATATCAGTGATACGCACCCCGAACTTTTCGTTTACGATAACCGCTTCTCCACGAGCGACAAGCCGGTCATTGATGTAGACGTCAAGCGGTTCTCCCGCAAGCTTGGACAACTCAATAACTGACCCCTGACCTAGTTGAAGTAGGTCTTGAATCGTCATGCGAGTTTGACCCACTTGCACGCTTACTTGGAGATAGACGTCGAGGAGAAAGTCAAGGTTACGCGGCATTTCCTGCGTTGCTTGTACTATTCCCTCAGCCGCCTGTGCTACTTCTTCGACTGCCTCGACTGCCTCGGCTGCTTCGACTGTTTCGTTTGTTTCATCTGCCATGGTAAATACTCCGTTATGAGCAAATTTATGGAGGGACTATTCCCCCTCTTCCTTTTCGGAAATGATTGGTTTCGTTAGTCGTATTGCGCGCGAGCCGCGATACGATCCTACGAATCCTTTATATTTTGGAATTGACTCGACTTGAATCATCGCTTCTTCCGTTGGGTTTGTTTCCATTGGAATGATGTCGCCGACGTTTAAATCAAGAGCATCTCGTGTTGTAATTTTTCCTTTCGCAAGCTCGACTCGCATATCTACTGAAGTACGTTTGATGTTTGACTCCATTCTGCGAATAACAGTTGTGTCGATTTCAAGTCGGTTACTTTGGAATCCAGTAGTGAGCTTTTGGCGAATGGGTTCAATCGTGGAATAGGGGGTGCAGAGCGTCAGCGTAGTAGACTCTTGCTCGAGTTCAACTTCGATTGTCACAATGATCACCACATCCGTGGGCGGAACAATTGCGATTGCCAGAGGGTTAAACTCTGATCGGACGTAAACGAAATCTACTGGGTGGATAGGAGCCCAAGCTTCCTTAAGAATCTCAAGCGCCATCATCACAACCTTACCGATGAGGCGAGTTTCAATGGCCGTATATTCACGACCTTCAATTTTGACTTTTCCGCTACCCTTTCCGCCAAAGAGGCTGTCGACCATACCGAAAACAAGCGGTGTAGATACGACAAGCAAGGCGTAACCTTGAAGTGGTGGCATTCTGTAGATGTGAAGACTTGAGGGAAGGGGGAGTTTCTTCATAAAGAGACCGAATTTTACGATCTCAATTCCACCAACGTTAATGAAGCACGTTCTACCGAGAAACTTAGAAAGTCCGGTTCTGAACGATCGTGCAAAGCGATCGTGAATGAGTTCCATGGTCGGCATACGACCACGAATAATACGTTCTTGGCTGGCAAGGTCGTATTTGCGGATACCTTCTTCCTGGGCATCCTCAAAGGTATCAGTCTCTACGTCGGAGTCTGAGAGACCACGAAGTAGAGCATTAATTTCGTCTTGGGTAAGAACCTGATTCATAACCTTTCAACAAACCCTTGGACCTAAAATTCAATTCTGCGAGCAAAAAACCTGCTATCAGCTTCATACTCGAAAGTAATGAGGCAGAAAGTGCTAACGTGAGAGTGGCTTCCTAAGACTTACTGAATAATAAACTCGGTGAAGTAAACCTGAGTAACATCCTCACCACCAAGCGTTTCGTTCACTGCGTCTCTCAAATCCTCTCGCAGAGTTTCTTTTCCATCTGGGGAAAGAATATCTGCAGACTCTCTACTACTTAAGACTCGAATTACAGCATCTCGAATCTTCGGAATATCGCTCTCTACAGTTGGTGGCAGTGACGGTTCTGCAAACTCGAGTTGTAACGTTGTCTTCAAGAAACTTCCTTTTACTTGAAGGTTTACGATAAATGTCTCGAGAGGCAATACTGCAGCCGGTAACAGACCTGACTCCTCTTCCTCATACTCATCATCATCCCCTTCCTCGCCATCCCCTTCTTCCGCAGAACCTCCCATTGCGAGAAACGCGCCAACTCCACCACCGCCTAAAACCAGCACAGCAATGATGATGATTAGGAGCTTCTTGCTGCCCCCTTTTCCGCCTTCTTCTTCGTCGCCTGTCTCTTCTTCAGCCATGATTATCTAACCTAATGTATCTAATTCCGGCTCCGAGTGTTTCGGTCGGAATAGGGGATAAATCGTTGAAAATACTTACGTATTATGAAATCTTCTAAGCTTGTTACCTTGAAAGCACCATCATTGTTTCCTAATTTCCTAGCGGAGTCACGAGAATTTCCACTCTTCTATTTTGGTAGTCAGCTGACTCTCCTCTTTCTTCAAGCAGCGGCTTTGATTTTCCGTAGCCGAAGAGAGAAATTGACTGTGCTCCGACACCAGCGTCAATCATTTGTCGCGATACGCTCTCAGCTTGAGCTGCTGTTAGCTCCCACAGGCTCGGGAATGGAGCATCTAGGGGAAGCTTACCGCTTGCATGTGCAGTAAGCAGGATACGAACATTTTCACCTTCTACGCTCTTGGCGATGACCTTGAGCTGCTCAGCAGCTCGGTAACTCATCTCTACGCCCTGGTTAGGAAATACGCTAGGCAGTCGTAGTGCGATTCCAGACTCGAGGATGCTGATGTCAATTGAGTCGCTGAGGACTTTCTCTCCACCACCGCTTTCGCGTTTTCCCTGGGTTTCACCAGAGAGACTAGCAAGACCGTCTCTTATCGCAGTAAGGATTCGTTCGCTTGTGGCTGCTAATCGAACGTCTTCAATTTGAAGCTCGTTTCCGCTTCGACTTCCGCCTGGTCTTTGATTGGTCTCAGCACCCATGATGTATGAGGAGAGGGCGCGTTGAAGCGTATTTCCATCCAGTGATGACATTGAAAGCTTAAGCACGAAGAGTGTTAACAGCAATAGTAGTAAGTCCGAGAACGTTAGCATCCATGCGTAGGATGATGTGACGCTGTCAGATTCAAATTCGTCTTCTAGCACGTCTTGATTCATTTCGAACCCACACGCTCTAGTAGTATTTCAATTCGATGATTACTTATTTCCTCTGCGTGAAGCGTACTAGCTCGCGGGTTTTGGGAGCCATGCGCTTGGACTTCAAGACGCTCGCTTCGCACCCCTTGGTCAAGAAAGAAACGCGTGAGGGCTGCCGCTTCAAGTAGAGAGTCACCCCAAGGTGACACTAGCCCACTTTCTGCAGCAGAATGCGCCGAGATGCGGAGGCGTATGGGTGCGGACTTTAATTCAGCCGAGATCTTTCGAAGAATGGGGAGGGCCGTGGCCAGCAATTGCTTATCTGGAGAGGTAAATAGCTTATCGCTGCTAATTGTTAAGAGGAAGAAGTCTTCTTGATTAGTGACCTGAAAGCCACCACTCGTAGCAAGAGAGGCGATCGTGCCGTAGCGTTCGCTGAAGCTCATCGCGGCGCTCTGGTTAGCCAAACTAGGGGCAATGCCGTGCTCTCTTTTTGAGCCGAAGCCTATAACGCTTAGGCTGCCCTGAAACTGTTCGCCGACCGATGCGATAGCATTTGCGCGGCGTTCAATATCTGGTAGCGCGAGAGCGTTTAGAAAAATCAAGAACGTCAGCAAGATAATACTGAGGTCAGTAAAGAGAATTATAAATGAAGGACTTGTCTCGCCTGGGTTCATCGCTGGCCTCGTTTAGGCGAAGTGAGAGTAGCGCTGATCGGGTGGTAGGAAGCTATGAAGACGTTGTTCTACGATTCGTGGATTGTCTCCATCGAGAATACAGAGCACTCCTTCGAGCGTCATCTCTTTCACCAGTCTCTCCTCATCGCTTCGCGTTTTTAGCTTTGCTGCAAGCGGTAAGAATAAGAGGTGAGCGAGTAGGGCTCCGTAGAAAGTAGTAAGGAGAGCAAGTGCCATTCCAGGTCCGATATGCGCAGGGTCGTTTAAATGCTCAAGCATTCTAACTAAACCTATCAGAGTACCAATTAACCCCATTGCCGGAGCAATTGCTCCCATTGTCTGGAGAATTCGTGCGCCGCGACGATGACGTTCTAGTAAGAACGAAATTTCAAGTTCAAGAATACGTCGAATGTTCTCAGGCTTAACTCCATCAACAACGAGTTCAAGACATTTACGGAAGAATGGATCTGGCTCTCGGAGTGCATACTCTTCTAGTGAGAGCTCACCTTCGGAGCGGCTGAGCTTTGCTAGCTCAAGAAG
This sequence comes from bacterium, assembly GCA_003230795.1. Classification (GTDB taxonomy): domain Bacteria; phylum Bdellovibrionota_C; class UBA2361; order SZUA-149; family SZUA-149; genus SZUA-149. The sequence continues at coordinate 230 of QIGM01000472.1, read as the reverse complement.
CCTTTGTAAGCGACGTCCGGGGTTCTTATCTTCAAAGAAAATAGCAGGCCTGATGATTTCAAACGTGCGAACGAAATCCTGCACAGGGAAGGCAACTAAGGTCGCACCGAGAGTTCCCCCCAGGACAATAAGTAGACTCTTGATATCGATAAAGGAGGCGAGTCCACCACCGAGTAGAATCGCGAGCAACACCAAACCAAAGGCGCTACCGAGGCCCCAAAAAGTACCAA
>QIGM01000366.1 GCA_003230795.1 bacterium | reverse complement strand
TTTCATCATCACTCCTCCTTATCAATCAAGAGAAGCTACGTTCTCAGAGAAAGAAGACGATGGATACAACACCGCTGCGGAAGCGCTTACTCGCTAACTTACATGGCCAATTCGAATTCTTGCAGCAGAGCTTCTAGCCCCCATGTGGCAAAGCTCAATCTGACACACACTCCGTTTTTCTCTCACAAACGGAGAGTGTGTCAGATTAAGTCGTTAGGTCTAAATACGTTTGGTGCTTTTTAATGCTTATGATCGTCTCTGTGAGAGTCGTCAGGCATAATTTTTGTGATGCGATAGACTTTGTCAGATCCCAATTCGATACTAAAAGTAATTTTATCCCCCGCTTTAACTTTCGAAAGGTCTACATCTTTTGTCACAGGAAGATCCATTTTCATAGCTGGCCAGTTTAGTTTTTCAATCGGACCGTGGCTTATATTAATCTTCCCCTCTTCCACGCTATTGATGACTCCTGTGCCAGTTGTAAGTTGGGAGGATGTGGATTCATGTTGCACATGAGAATGCTCACCCTCACCCTCAGCAACTGCAAAAAATGGGAACATAAAAAGCACAATTATAGTTATCATTAATTTCATAATTCTATTTACCCTCGTCTTAAGTCTTCATTAATCCATTTAACTCGTGTTTTAACTTTCAATTTAGCTCTCTCATAAGCTCGATCTCTTCTTCTGAAAGATCTTTAAGATGCCTTATAAAGTTAACTAACTTCCAGTTCACCTCATCTTCTCCGCCCCACCCAGGCATCCCAGTGAATCGAATTCCATTTTTAATTATATAGAATAATTCTCCATCTGAGAGCTCTTGTGTCTCGCGTAATCTCATATCAGGGGCTGGAGGATAAAGTCCCTCATTTATCATTGTTTTTCCACTCCCATTGTTGGCATGACACACTGCACAATGATCAGCAAAATGGTCTCTGGCTTCTGCAAGAGAAAGAGCCGTAGCTTGTACCGGATTTTCCATCCCTGTTATGCCAAATGGAATTGCCAGCCTTCTGACATTCCTTGCTATTAAAGCTTCTACAGCATTAGGTTTTTCACGAGCACTAAAACTATGGGTTCGCAGGTAATAATAACTCGCCCCAGCTCCAAAAATGGCCACAAATACTAGAATGCCAGTAAGTGTTTTCATAGAGCACCTCCTCTTCTTTTAGTGTTTATGTTCAGTTCCATTATGACCTTTAGGAGATCCATCTTTATTTTCAAGGTGAATCAAAATTTCCTTAGCCACGACTATTTTCCCTGGTAACTTTGTTCCAAAAATAGTAACGGCAGTTCCAGGGGTCATTTGAGATAGGGTTGCCTTAGCTGCTCCAATTTCAATGTTTGTATCTTTAGAGACTTGTAGTGTGTATTCACTCTCAGTAGTTTTAATTACATACTCAGTACCAGCCCCAGAGATAATAACAGCCTCTATCCCCTTACCTTTGTGTTCTTCCTTGCCATGAGCGAATACCGCAGTCGGCATAAAAAACATCGCAACAAGCATTACACAGAGATATGTAGCGTATTTTTTTCTCTTTAAGTTCATTTTTTCTCCTACTTTTTTTAGTGCATCACGGTTCTTCTATTAAAGTTACTTCTATAGCTCATCTTTACTCATGCTTATCCTTTCTGTTTGATGGTTTTTAACATGGATAGTTTTTTTGTCGTGTTTTCTCAGCAAAGGCACAGTAAAGAACAGGCACAACAAATACAGTCAGCATTGCAATTAGCATTCCCCCAAATGAGGGAATGGCCATTGGAACCATAATGTCTGAACCTCGCCCTCTTGATGTGAGCACCGGCAGTAAGGCAAGTAGTGTTGTGGCTGTTGTCATTAATGCAGGGCGAATACGTCTTTGGGCAGCTTCTAGCACTGCGGCTCTGATTTCCTCATTTGAGACTGGATTTTTTTTCTGAAGTGTCTGTTTGATATAGGTAGCCATCAAAACCCCGTCGTCTGTTGCGATTCCAAAGAGAGCGATAAAGCCTACCCAAACGGCGATACTAAGATTAAAGGAACGCACCTGAAAAAGTTGTCTCAAATCCAATCCTAAAACTGAAAAGTTTAGAAACCAATCCTGAGAGTAGAGCCAGAGCATAATAAAGCCACCTGACCAGGCAACGAATATTCCAGAGAAGATGATAAAGGTGATCGCTGTGGAACGAAATTGCATATACAGAATCATGAAGATTGCAAACAAAGTGATTGGAACGACAAGCAGTAAGCGTTTTTTTGCTCTGAGCTGATTTTCATAACTCCCTGCAAATGCATAGTTCACTCCTTCTGGCAGGAGTAAATCACCGGAGGCTAACTTATCCTGTAGATGCTTTTGAGCAGCTTCAACGACTTCAACTTCTGCATGTCCATCTTGTTTATCGAAAACAACGTAGCTTGTTAGAAACGTATCTTCACTTTTAATGACCTGTGCTTGCCTACTAAAGGTAATCGTTGCTAGTTCTCGTAAAGGAATATGCTGTCTTTGTGGCGTTGGTATAATAATACTACCAAGGTCTTCAAGATTACTTCTAAGCTCGCGGAGATAACGAATCCGTATTGGATAGCGCTCTCGACCTTCGACGGTCATCGAAAGCGGTTTTCCTCCTATCGCAACTTCGATAACATCTTGTACATCGCGAATAGTAAGTCCGTAACGAGCAATTTTTTGGCGGTGTATGTCAATTTCAAGATAGGGTTTTCCTATAACTCTATCCGCAATAACGGCAGTGGGCTCAATGGAAGGCACTTCCTTGAGGAATTTTTCTATTTGTAGTCCTGCTTTCTCAATAGCTTCAAGCGTTGGGCCACGAACTTTAACACCCATTGGTGCTCTCATGCCTGACTGCAACATAACGATTCGGGCTGCTATTGGCTGAAGCTTTGGTGCTGAAGTGGTACCAGGGAGTTTTGCAACTTTAACTATTTCTTTCCAAATATCATCAGGTGATTTGATGTGTTCTCGCCACTGCCGGTAGGGGCGGCCATCGTCGTCTTCGATCAATTTCCCATCTTCGTTTTTTATAAACTCTTCTGCTGTACTATCGTAGCGAAAACGAAGTGCCCGCCCATTTTTATTCAGAATATACTCAGATTTGTAATTAATTATATTCTCAAACATCGAGATTGGAGCAGGGTCGAGAGAGGAATCTGCTCGTCCTAGCTTTCCTACAGTAAGCTCGACTTCTGGAATTGAAGACACTGCCATATCGAGCTTTTTAAGAACGTCTATCGATTCCCCAATAGAGGCATGAGGCATGGTCGTTGGCATATAGAGAAATGATCCCTCATCGAGTGAAGGCATAAACTCCTCACCCATACGTGACCAAATGACTCCACCAATGAGGGTTATAAATAGCGGAAAAATGAGAAAGAGTGCTTTATTGTTGAGACACCATAGGAGCAACTTTGGATATATCGACTGAAAATGATTTAAGATTCCAAGTGCAATTGCAATGAGCAGTCCAATGAGTATGACATTGCTGAGCGTGGCTGACTCAACGCCAAGCGGAAGCCAAGATTTTGCAAGAAAATACAATACAAACAGAATCACCGCTCCTGGCGTAATGAACCGCTTGTATGATTCCAGACGAGGGAATTTTTCTAAAACTCTTTTGCTAAATAAGTGGTACGTAGCAAACAAGATTAGAATAAGCCCAGGAAACGTGTAGTGTAATAGGAGCGCAATCCCAGCTATTATTTCGGTTATATATAGCACTCGAAGCGAGCGTTTATGCTTTGCCCAATCCTTAAACAGTATATGTGCGGCAGGCGGCACGAGTAATAGTGATACGAGTAAAGCTCCTGTGAGGGAAAACGTTTTCGTGTAGGCTAAAGGCTTAAACAATTTCCCCTCAGCAGCCTGTAGAGCAAACACCGGTAAGAAACTAACGATAGTTGTGAGGACTGCGGTAAATACCGCTCCCGAAACCTCAGTTGAGGCTTTGTAAATGGTCTCCAATCTGTTCTCGTCAGGAGGTGCACTTTTTATACGAACAAGAATGTTCTCGCAAAGTACAATTCCTATGTCCACCATTGTGCCAATAGCAATTGCGATTCCTGATAGCGCAACAACATTTGCGTCGACTCCAAATATTTTCATCAAGATAAAGGCGATTAGAATCGCAAGCGGAAGTAGCGCAGCAATGAGAAAAGAGCTCGCAAGGTGCATTACCATGGCAACGACCACGATAATGGTAACAAGAATTTCTTCCGTAAGAGCCGAGTTTAGCGTGCCTAAGGTTTCATAAATTAATCCACTGCGGTCATAAAAAGGAACTATTGTCAGTTTTGAAATAGTGCCATCTGCTAGGGTCTTTGATGGTAAGCCTGCCGTTATTTCTTTTATTTTCTCTTTTACATCTTTAATAACCTTAAGTGGGTTTTCGCCGTACCTGACAACAACAACGCCTCCAACTACTTCGGCTCCATCTTTATCTAGTGCCCCTCTTCGAAGAGCTGGGCCAAGGACTACATTTGCTATGTTCTTTATTTGGACAGGAATATTTCCTTCTCGAACTGCAACTGCGACTTCTTCAATGTCTTTAAGAGACTTGATGAAACCAACTCCACGAACAACGTACTCAACCTTATTTACTTCGATAGTTCGTGCGCCAACGTCTACGTTAGATTTACGAACGGCGTTGATTACTTGAGCAAGGCTTACGTTATACGCTCTAAGAGCATCTGGGTTTATATCTATTTGGTACTCTCGAACAAAACCACCAATAGATGAGACTTCGGAAACCCCTTCAGCGCTCTGCAGGGCATAACGAACGTACCAATCTTGAACGCTTCTGATTTCATCTAAATCCCAACCACCTGTTGGCATGCCTTTACTGTCTCTGCCTTCAATAGTGTACCAATAGACTTGTCCAAGAGCAGTCGCGTCTGGACCAAGAGCGGGCGAAACCGTATTTGGTAGTGTTCCCGGGGCAAGGCTTGAGAGTTTTTCCAGAATTCGAGAGCGAGACCAATAGAATTCAATATCTTCGTTGAAAATTACGTAGATAGAGGAGTACCCAAAGAATGAAAAGCTACGTATCGTCTTTATGCCTGGAAGACCAAGAAGTGAAACAGTCAGCGGGTACGTTATTTGGTCTTCGATGTCTTTTGGAGAACGGCCTGGCCATTTAGTAAAAACGATTTGTTGATTCTCTCCAATGTCAGGAATTGCATCAACGGGAACCGGGCTTCGAGGTAAGTTTTCAAATTGCCAGTCAAAAGGTGCGACGAGCGCTCCCCATGCGACAACAAAGAGGAGCATCAGCGAAACAACAAGCTTATTTTCGAGGCAAAATCGAATTATTGTATTCATTCAGACCTCCTTAATTAATGCTGATGACTACGAGTGGGTGTCCCAGCACTCGGATTCATCATGCTTGTTGATCCTCTAATTTGAAGGTCCGCGTCTAATTTAAATGCACCGTTTGTAACGACAAGTTCTCCTTCACTCAGTCCTGATTTTACGACGTAGTAATCGCCTGCCCTTACCCCGAGAACGACATTTCGTCCTTCGTACTGGCTTTTCTTAGGATGTTTAATGTACACAACAGCCCGTTTCCCTGTGATGAGTGGTGCAGATGTCGGAATAACGATTGGTGCTTGGATGTCGTGCTGATGGGTTTTATCTACAAATGGTAGCGTCTCCGCTTGTGCTAGGTCCATGCCGCATATCGGGCAGGAGCCTTCCGATTTGGCAACTATTTCGGGATGCATTGGGCAGACATATTTTCCAGCATAGGAAATGGGAACGATTTCACCATTGCTATCAATTCGGGATTTCACCATTGCGGTAACAAACATGCCTGGTTTAAGCCGTTTAGATTGGTTATCAACATTCACTCTCACCTTAACCGTGCGAGTCTTTTCATCGAGTATTGGCTGAACAAATGAGACAATTCCTTTGAACGCTTCTCCCGGCAGAGCTTCTGCTGAAAACTCAACTTTCTGTCCGTACTGTACCCAAGGTAAATCAGATTCATATGCATCGAGGTTCAACCAGAGATGCGCTAGGTCTGCGATTGTGTATATTCTTGTTCCTGTCTGGACATACATACCTTCGCTTACATGCTTTTGAATTACGGTTCCGCCGATAGGGGAATATACCGTGACGTTATCTTCAGTCTTTCCTCGCTTTTCGATCTGAGACACTTGAGCAGTAGTAAGACCAAGCAGCTTGAGTTTTTCTCTTGCCGCTTGTAGCGATCTCCTTGTTGAACGTTTCACCATTGCACTGCCGCTTTTGATTCTTCCAAGTGAACGAGCAGCTTGAATAAGCTCTTCTTGGGCAGATACCAGATTTGGACTATAGAGCGAAACCATGTGGTCGTTTTTTCGAACTTCAATTCCAGCATAGTCAACAAACATCCTGTCAATGCGACCTGGAACCCAAGCAGTAATGTGTTTAACTCGGGTTTCATCATAATCAATCTTTCCAATGAGGCGGACAGAACGTTCCGCCCATTTCCGTTCAACTAGGCTGGTTCTGATTTCCATCAGCTTGGATGCTCTTTCGTTGAGCGTCAACGTTGGAGCATTGTTGTCAGACGGTTCTGTAGAGTTTGTCTCAATGGGAATTAAATCCATGCGGCAAAGCGGGCATTTGCCTGGCTTTGGTAAACGAATCTGGGGGTGCATTGAGCAAGTCCAGATAGTTCCTTTCTTTGTGTCTTGTTTCTCAAGACCGTGAGCAGAATGATTTTGAGTTGCCTCTTGCTGTGCCGCAACTGGGAAAGAGAGTATGAGGAGAAAGCCGAATGTTAGGACTAGTTTAGTTTTCATAATTATTTCTCCTCTATCGTTGTTGGTAATTCGTTGAAACTACCAGCAAGTTTTTTTAGCTTTGTTGCAGCGAGAATTGTGTCTGTCTCTGCTCTTTTAAGCGTTAGTTGGAAATTGAGTAAGTGTTCTTCGGAATCAATAACGTCAAGAAAGCTAGCATCACCTGCTTCGTATGCAGTATAACTGGCCTCTATTGACTCCTGTGTTTTAGGAATAAGGGTATTCTTGTAGAGTGAAATCTTTCGTTTAGAATTTCGTAGTTCATAGTTTGCACGAGATAGCTCAGAGCGAAGCTGAAACTCCCGCTCTTTTTTCATCTGCTCAAAGCTTTTCTGACGGGCCTTTGCTTCTGAAACAGCCGCACGATTCTTATCCCAATAAAGAGGAACGTTAATAGAAACCATACCAAGCACAGCATCTTCCCCCCCGCCAGCCACATCGCGGTCGCCGGTAACGATATAATCAACGCCTACCGTAACATCTGGGTAAAACTTCTTTTCAGCAAGCCGCACTCCGTTTTGCTTTGCTTCAATTACTGCATTGAGCATGAGGAGCTCTGGATTTCCTGCCAGGACATTTTTAAATGAAACTGCTTGAATACTGTTTACGGAATGAATAGATAAAAAGCTTTGCTTTATCGGGGTTATCAATGTGGGCTCCCGACTAAGGAGTGAATTCAAGCTTGCTTTAAGAGGAGTTCGTAGATCCTCTAATTCCAGTAATTTGTCTTCTCGTTTTCCGAGTTCAACTTGGGTTCTAATCAAGTCGCTGTGTGAGCCTGCGCTTGTCCTAAAGCGTTCTTGAAGAATATTTTCCCAAGACTGTAGGAGTTGAATAGTTTCTTTCGTAATACCAATTGCGGCATCTACATAGGCAAGCTCTGAGTATGTTTTTGTAATCTGAAAAGCCAATTTGTTTTTTAACGCTAAGAATCTATTAAGCTCTGCCTTTGCTTCAGCATTCGCCACATCTCCTCGGAGAGAAAGTGTCCCAAACCAAGGGAATGATTGAGCAATGCCGAGCTTGTGCTGCTGAGGACCAACCCGAGTTTCAACGGAACTGAGGAAATAGCCGTACGTTAGTTTGGGGTCTGGAAGTGTCGTTACTTGCGGTGACCTATAGGATGCCGCGGCATAGGATTCAAATGCGCCTTTTAGTGAGGCGCTGTTTTCCAGTGCGTAGTGAATATACTCGTCGAGAGTGCTGAGGATGGTATTTTTGTTTTCAGCAGCAATCGAAGGCAAAGGTATTAGCAAAAGTATGGCAGTAGCCACTATGCGTGTAAGTGTTCGTTTCATAGTCCTATTCAGGTTAGGGGGTATTATGAGGAATTAGCTATGTCAGGATATATCGGTGGGGTGTGCGCTCAGATGAGCCAACGCTGGAGGATGATTGAAAGTGTAGTGGAAGAAGCAACTCGGAAACCGGGCGGGTCAATAGATGAAACAATTGTAGTTGGAATATCAATTATATTGGAAGGCCAAATGGCAACCAGGGTTTTTGCTGAATGCTCTGTGCCGTATTGTAGAAAGTTCTGTACTACTTCTAGCTGTTCAATTTGAGAAGAGCAGCATGAGCTTATAATACACCCATTACAGTCGTCACACTCGTTATCTTGTTTGCTGCTATTAGACGTATCTTTGTCGCAGCAAGCGTGGGAGTTTTCTTTAGTGTTCTGAGCGGTGTCGGATTCTTTGGCGAAGCAGTCGCAGGGAGATGCCATGAACGCGAAGAGCGCGATGCATGAGAGCAGATTAACAAACCAAGACTTAGACATTTCCTTTATTACCTAGGATTTCCTGAATAGCTCGACTAATTCCTCTATCTTACTTTCGCCATCTTTTATACCAGACTTAAACGCATTACGAACGCAGTTTTCCAAGTGTCGCTGTAGTAGCTTTGCTTCAAGTGAACGCACCGCAGAAGAAATTGCCCTTGTTTGAGTCATAATCTCCGGACAATAGCGATGTTCTTCAATCATTCGTCTAACTCCTTCGAGCTGGCCGATGATTCGATTTACCCGGTGCAGCTCTTTCGAGTGGTCAGGAAATCCAGACTCCTCACAAGAGCTGCAAATTGTAGTACCATTTGTCATGAAGAGGAGCATATACCCTGCGGGGGTATATGTCAAGTTGTTGGGTAAGCCGTTATGGACTTCGAGGCTATCTGTATGCTTCCCCTCTGTGAGCGACCTTAACAACTCGAACTATTTTGATGACATCTTCAATTGAGTAGATGATTCGGTAGTTGCCCTGACGAATTCGATACCTTTCCTGACCTGAAAGCTTTTCCGATCCTACCGGTCGCGGTTCTTTTGCTAATTTCTTGATCTTGCTAGCTACTTTTTGAAGATCTCGCTTGGGAAGTTTATCGAGTTCTTTAGCGGCGGATGGTTTTACGACGACTTTATAACTTGCCACGCTTTTTGAGATCCTTTAGGACGTCTTCGAATGCAAGGTCTGGTTCATCTGCCCTTTCATCAAAGGCTGCCAAATCCTCTGCGTCCTCTAGGAGACTAAGCTTAATCGCTCTATTCACTAGTTCTGATATTGAGCTGTCAGTTTCCGCAGCTTTGAGCTTGAGGGCGCGGTGTAAGCTGCCTTCTAGGTATACGGTCGAACGTTTTAGGTCTTCTTCTGAGCGTGCCATCTGACGATTATAGCGTTTTAACGTTATAGCGTCAACATGTTTTTAGCAGGCGGCTTCCGAGAATTGCCTTCATGTAGAGGCCACGTACGATATCTTAGGGCAGTCTATACGGCTGATCCCGCTTAGACTGTATAGTCATCAAGAAGAGGAAATCTCGACAGCTTGGGGTGTGGCGGGAGTTCTTTGATTTGAGAAAATCCCTTGCTCTGGCAGTAGCCTTCAATTGAGAAAAAGCTAAACGCTTTTCCCACCACAATAGCTACGCTTTAGCCTAAAGCAACGAACGTTGTTCAACACAAAAATCGGTAATTTTAAAGTGCGACGACTATATCTCCTACGAAGGCTGCTAGGCCCTCCACTTCTTATCATCATCTTTTTTGTAGTCACTCAAGACTTCCATATTTTCCCAGGCGCTGGATTCGCTCTGTTCTCTAGTGTGGATGAACAGAACAATTCACTTCCATCCGGTGTTGAATCTATTTTTGTAGAAACTGCTGATGCCGAACGCCTGGAGGTTTGGCGGTACCCAGCGGTAGATACTCCTGATTCGAAAACGTCTACGGCGATGGTTGCCGTGGTCTTTCACGGAAACGCTGCGGATGTGAGGAATTTCTTTCCTTACCAGAAGTATTTTCACAGCATCGGAGTTACGAGCTACGGATTTGATTACCGAGGGTTTGGTAAAAGTAGCGGATGGCCGTCGGAGTCTGGAATATACCAGGATTCTGATGCCGTGATTTCTTATGTGCTTGAACGTGAGGACATTGAGGCCGATCAGCTTTTGATACTTGGTAATTCCATTGGAACCGGGCCTGCGACCTACGCCGCTGAAAAGTTCAAAGCTCGGGGTTTAGTGTTACTTTCCCCGTTTGAGTCTTTAAAGCAGCTTGTAAAAGAGATGCCGCTAATTGGCTACCTCCATCCCCTGCTCTGGTACACTTTGCCAGTAGTTGATCGAGTGAAGCGCTTTGCGGAAACTTGTTTAATCGTTGCTCATGGGCAGAAGGATACCGTGATTCCTTTTGCCCACGGTGTCGCCGTACACGCTGCCTACGTGGGTACAGGGCACTCCGCTTTTGTGGATGTCGAAGAAGCCTCGCATAATGATATTCTCTTTAAGGCTTATCCTCGGCTTACTGAAGAGATCCGTAAGTGCTTTGAGCCGGCGTCTTCTTCTTAGCGCAGAATTATTTGTGCACGCCTTCGAATGGAGTATCTCTTGAGTCCTC
>QIGM01000227.1 GCA_003230795.1 bacterium | reverse complement strand
GCTCGAACGCTACATAGAAAGGGCTCGAGATCCGCAACTAACTCAACGTTCTCACCGACTAATCGGGACAACATTGGCTGCGTTTCGGTGATCACAGCATTGAGCTTCAGCACTTTCGGGCTTCGAGCCTGCTTTCGACTAAACGTAAGAAGCTGCTGAACAAGAGCGCCAGCTTGCTCGCTCGCCTTCCTAATTTGAAGAATCTCGTGTCGATTTGGATGATCCGAAGGTAGCCGGTTGAGGAGCAGACCGGAATAACCCAACACTGCGGTCAACACATTATTGAAGTCGTGCGCAACTCCACCAGCGAGTCGACCGACTGCCTCCATTTTTTGTGCATGCTGCAACTGCTCTTCGAGAAAATGCTGCTCTGTCACATCTCTAAACGCAATGACAGTGCCGAGTAATTTGCCCGACGCTTGCCGATAAGGGGCTACTGAAATGGTCATCCAACGCCTCTGTGCATCCGCCCGAATCACTTGAATGCGAAACTCCTTGGCAGAATTCTCCTCTACGCTCATCGAAAAAGACTCTATTGCCTGATGAATTCTAGCTGCATCTTCTTCCTCAAGGAATAATCGAAACACCGAGTCTCCAGACGCAAGTTCACCTTGGCTGTATCCTGTAAGCTCAACAAATTTGTCGTTGACGAACTCTACGCGGTTGCTTGCATCAAAAAGAACTAATCCATCATTCAGGCTTTCGACTACTGTTTGAAAGCGTTCCTCAGACTCCTTTCTGGCATTCTCTGAACGGCGACGCTCTATCGCATTGATAAATAAACGCCCCATCAGCTGGAGAAGCTCAACATCCTCCTTGCTCCATTCTCTCGCATCACGTGAGTTGGAGAATCCGAGAAAGCCTCTTGATTCTCCATAACACTGCAGGGGCACCGCGATTAACGCTCGGACATCAGTCGACGCGAAGTACTCCTCCTCCGTAGGCGCAACGGAGATCAGCTCCTGACGCTCAGAAAAGGAAACAATACAATTCCGGCGTATACGATTCGTAAACCACGGCAATTGCGATACATCGATTCGCTCAAACATATGGCAGGGCGCAAGATCCGTCTCGCACAGCGACCAATGATGAGTCCTCTCCAAATAATGAGAATCTTTAGAGAACAAACAAATAAAACTATTCTTTACTTCCGCAAAGCGACCAACTTTTTCCAAAGCGGCAACGACTGCGGGGTCGATTTCGTTCGGCTTCATCTCGACAAACGAAGAGAGAATCTCGTTTGCCAAACGCTCATAAGACAAGCGATACTCTACTTCTGCACGAAGTTTCTGACGGTGGAGAGCATGACGAACACAGCAAAGGAGCTCACCTCTAGAGAATTGCTGGGCATCGAATCGATCTTGTTTCCAGGCGTCCCATTTGGATTTACAAACTTCACTTCCAATTAAAGCAAGAGAACCACTTCTTTGATTAGTATCTAGCAGTTCAAGTTGAAGTAGCTTATCCGCTGAGACCAGATCTTGATCGATGAGACAGAGATCGAAGGTATCTGCAAAAATTCCTTCAGCGAGATTTTCGTACGACGCTGCCCTCTCCAAAGAAATTTGGAATTCCGAGACTCCCCGGCAGAGGTTCGCAAGACGCTCAAACGTCTCCTCGTTCCTCCCTGCGTAAAGCAGTTTTGCGGATAAAGCTAGCATTTACAGCTCACGTCGCTTTTGGTTTCCCTCGGCAATCGGGTGAATAACTTCGGAGCGAGACTCTCACATCCCTAAATTGCCTTAGCGTACGAAATGGTATCAGCGCGAAAAACGCTAATCTACCGTCTAGAAGATATTGAGAGCCGTCAAATCAGGACCTCACCTCAGATTATTGGAATAACAAACTAAGATTACTTGACTTAATTTATAGATGCCCTACTTGCAGAATCTCCACTTATGTTTCCACTCGGGAGGCAACAAACGCCCAAAATAGGCCATAACTCCCATAGAGGAGTTTGCTATGTCTGCCATTAAATTTTCTTTTTCCAAAAAGCAGAAGATCTTGCTGTTGGTCGGCGTGCCCTTGGCGCTCGTGATTAACTATTTCGTTTCAAACGCCCAAGAAGTCGATCGACTCACCGCTCAGCTTGAGCGCGGTTCTCCAGAGCTCCAAATGGAAGCAATTGACAAGCTTGCTCAAATGGGCTCCTCAGCCGATGGAGCGCTCGACGCACTAGCACTTGCTAGTAGAGACAGCGACGCAACACTTCGCTCCGCCGCGATACGAGCAATTGTCATAATCGACAGGCGCGAAGCGATTGAAATTCTCGAACAAGCTTTTGATTCGCGAGACATGGGTGTCCGCATGGATGCCGCAGAGGCGCTCTCGCGTATGGGGTCGAAAAAGGCGCAAGCAATTCTCAGCCGCTCCGAAGCTCACGCACAGAACTCCTACGAGCGAGCGCAAATGCAAGGTTGGGCGAAAGGACTGCGGCGAGAGTACGAGCAAAAGAAAAAGAAGAAATATCGCCGGCACAAGAAGATCTACGGGGACTAATCTAATAGTGTTCATCAACAAGCTAGAGAACGAATGGATAAGATAGACGACATCATTCAACGCTCGCTCGAGTCAGGGAAAATGACTCAGGCGCAGCACGACGAAATACTGCTTCGGATTCAAGAGGATGGAGAGATTGACGCGATTGAGCAAGCGCAGCTCTCGAAGGTCTTTTCGGCAGTTCAGTCGGGTATCGTCACTATCGTCGATTCAGCACAAACCTTGCGCGAGGAAGAAAAGAATCAAAAAGAAAAGGAAGCTCGACTGGAGAGCAAACAGCGCTCAACGCTTGAAGAAGAAAACTCTCTCGTGCTCAAAGAACGAGTCGACGCAGCAATCAACGCAGGAGTACTTAGCGAGAAAGAGCACGACGAGATACTTCAACTCATTCACTCAGATGGGAAAATAGACGAGGCTGAGAAAACTCAGATGTCTCGTTTGTTCGAAGCGAGACAATCTGGAGCACTCCAGATCTCAGATACCGCGTCCGACTCTGCCCCTGCAACAAGTCGAAATCGCAAGCTCCGCGACGAACTTACACAACTCGCTCTAGATCGTGAGGACTCCCGTTATCAGGAGCCGAGAGAACTCCCAGCCGAGCCTGAGCCAGCCGTACCCGAAAAAGGGGAACTCCAATTACCCAATTCCGCTCCCGGCATTCCGTCTATCAAGGAAGCAGCACCTATCCCTCATGAAACAACTGGAGAGCCGGAGAATGATGAACATTCAATTGCCTCGTTTCTGAAGCGTGCGAGCAAGCGGAGAAGCACAGGAAGAGCTTTTGAGCTTCACAATGATCGCCTCCTCGACGTAAGCCTCAACGGTAGAGTCTGGACTAAAACCGGCTCGATGGTTGGCTACTACGGAACGGTGAAGTTCACGCGGGAAGGAATCCTCGAGCACGGTGTAAGCAAATTAATTAAAAAGACAATGACTGGCGAAGGGGCAATGCTCACAAAGGCGACTGGTCAAGGAAATATCTACCTTGCAGATCGAGGGAAGAAAGTCTCAATCCTCCATCTAGGTGGCCACTCGCTTGTCGTAGCGGGAACCAACCTCCTCGCGTTCGAAGAATCCGTGGAGTGGGACATTACATTTATGAAGCAGCTGGCCGCTATGTGGTCAGGTGGACTTTTCAACGTAAGGATGAGCGGTCAAGGAGATGTCGCCGTGACCACATTCGGCGACCCAGTGTTACTCCGAGTTTCTCCTGGAGAACCCGTGATGACCGATGTACACGCCACAGTTGCCTGGTCCGGTAGTCTTATTCCACAAGTCAAAACTGACGTCGCAATGAAAACGTTTGCTGGCAGAGGCAGCGGGGAAACTCTACAAATGCGTTTCGAAGGAGATGGCTTCGTTATTATTCAGCCATTCGAAGAGATACCCGGCGACACAAGCGACGCCTCGACCTAGAACGACCGTTACGCCGCATCGATTGGAGAATCAAGATCCGCATCCAACTCTGGATCTCGCACATCCTCCTCTGGGATAATCTTCTCTCTACCACTAAAATATGCCGACAGAATGAGTAACAGCATCCAAACGGCCACTGAAACGATAGTGACAGATTGCCCCGCAATCTCACCTGGAGTTCTCGCGAACACTACATCTACCTCGAATTCTCCTGGTGGCACGAGCACATCAAGGAGACCCTCTTCGGCGCTCGGCTCGACGCGCAAGCGTAATGCGTGGTCACGAATACGAGCGTACCAAAATGGAAGGTAGTATTGTCCAAGAACTACATGTGAATCGAGTGGCGAACTTACGCGAAACTGAATCGCTCTTGCTCCTCGACTAAGCAAGGCTGCCGTCACCGATGGTCCTTCTACTAGAGAGGCGACTGGCAACTCGCTCTGTACCGCAGAAATCGGAAGGAAGGGGTCGGTAAATATTTCACTATTAGTGGGACGAGCCACAGAGGGCTGAGTCCATAAATAACAGGCAGTTAGTATTGAAAAAGAGAGCAGACATACCCCAATGACCAGCGCGAAAATCCCTACAGAGCGCCGAGCAGTCTCACTCAGTGCTGTATCGACGGCTGGCACAAGTGCAGCAATTCCCAAACAACATATCGGCGAAACGGCAGCAGGAGTTTGAAGAAATGGTGCGAAATCGAGACTCTGCCAAAGGAAATCAGCTACTTCAGTCATCAACAAACAAGCGACACCAACACTGCCCAGCCAAAAAGTAACAAAGCGTTTCGTGTCTTTGTCGAGCAAAGAGGCTGACGAAAAATAGAAGGAACTTGCAAACACTAGTGCGCTTACCACTGCGATATCCGCGTAAGCAGAAATCGATGGCTTCAATTCCGCGCCAAACAAGTACTCCTGTCGAAAAAAGAGTGCCGAGCTTCTTTCAACAAGCACGGTTGCACTCCCCATTTCGACAGCGGGCACAAGATAGAAGGCGGCACACGCCAGCCCTACAAGCCCAGCGTATATAACGTAGAGAAGCAGTCGAGAGACATTTGCCGAGTACGAGCCCTGCTCACGAATCTGCATAGGACAGAGAAAGACATAGGCGCAGACAAGCAAATAAAAACAGACTGCCGTCACCGGGCTACTTAGGCAAAAACAGAAGAACACTAGCGTCAGGCCCAAATACCCCGTGCGCTTACGAAGCTGTATAGAGTCGACACAACGCAAGCAAAGCGGCATCCAGACATATACCCACTGTAGATTCGAGGCGTTCTCTACTACTGTATGCAGCACGAAGTGTGTCGGCAGTATTGTATAGACGAGGGCTCCGTAAAACGCGACTCGAGTATGGGCGATGCGAACGAGCCAGAGAAAGAACGCCAAAGCTGAAAGCATGAGTGTAAATGCCGCATGAGTGCCTGACATCATCACATCCACTTGGGATAGGGCAGAGCGTGAGAACAGGATGTCCAAAAGAGAGCGAAAGTAATAAGCGAAAGGCGGCTCAAAGAAAAATACTGGACTACCTCTTCCCGCATTCATACTGGGTAGCCAACGCGGTATCAGTATCCCGTCGCTAAGCTGGTCCGCAAAAAGTGAAGCAAGGTGATCAGTTCGACTGGCTAACTCGCTAAGAGGGTGAAGCCCCCAGAGGAAGAATGGAGTCGAGAGGAAAAGTGCAATGACACTTATCGTAAACGCCGAAAACCAAAATGGCATGATTTCATTTCTATTCACGTCGAGACAAAGGCCTTTCACTAAAAAAATGGTTTATGGTAGCAACTAACACTTAACGACTTCCTAATCACTTAGGCACAAGATGACCAAATTAAGTACTTCTACAGAGATGCTCAACGCCTTTGAATTGTTCCATTACGCATGGAAATTTCGCTCTTCAACGCTCATCCTCGTGCTAGAACCTACTCACTCACTAAACCCACTGCTTACAGACATCAAACTACTGCAGAAAGCTCATATCCCGACCCTGCTTATTTGCACAGAAGCGGCCTTCTCACCAGATGCCTTCTCACCGGAAGATTTAGAACGTTACTGCGAGCGGGGTCTAGAGCTAGTTCCCTTCTTTGAAAAATCATCACAGGATATCCCATCGCTGGATGTCTTGGCGGATAATGCAGATAAAACCTCGACTAATCCCAGCATACGGAAAGTGCTCGAGCAATCCAAACTTCCAATACTACTACTCTCACCCGAGGAGGAAGGTCAGGAGGTCAGTGTTGAAACTTTGCTAAACTACGCGGAGAGAGCCTCTGTGGCACTTCAAGCGTCAAAGACTTTCTACTTCAGCACGAACGGCTCGCTCTCGCTCAACGATGAGAAAGTTTCCTATATCTCAAACACCGATCTAGATACGCGCCTCGCAAACGGTGAGAAAACAAACTTTTCCGCTGCAGTTTTGGAACTCGCTCAATCTATCTCGAGAAAAGTAAATCAAGAGTTCGTCTTTTTGAAAGCAGAAGCCGGCTCGCTCTTTACTGAGCTATTCACTCACCGTGGCTCGGGCACACTTGTCTCTGACCACTTCAGCAACATCGTACGCTCGGCGGTAAGCAGTGACGTATACGACATACTCCTATTGATGAACCCCGCGATGAACGACGGCAGCGTAATAAAGTATACCGAAGAGCAAATTGCCTCCGAGATCGATACGTTCTCCGTCTACTCCGTTAGTGGATCAATTGTCGCGACTGCGAAGCTGAACGACTTCGGAGAGGCGGCAGAAATTGGAAAATTCTGCACGTTGCCAAAGTATCGCGGACGCGGACGAGCCCGAGAGCTAGCTACTAGCTTGATAGAAAAGGCAAAAGCCGATGGAAAGAAAAGTGTGTTCGGACTGAGCACATCAGAAGAGATGTGGTCGTTTTTCAAATCGCTTGGTTTCGAGGAAGTTTCTCGTGAGAGCCTAGCAGATTCTTGGAAAGAGAATTACGATTTCGCGCGCCCGTCCAAAGCCTTCAAACGCTGCTTATAGTCATCGGGAATTACTTTTCTAGGTGACTATCCCGCTACGTTCGCTCTCGCTTACGATGCAATATTTGTGCGTAGGATCGAAGATCACTCACGATATCGTATTCGTCGACGATTTCGCGCCCGACGATCTCTTCCATGATGTCTTCTAAGGTAACAATTCCCGCAAAAGCACCGTGCTCATCAACGACGGAGCAGATAGACTCACGAGTTTCAAACATTTGAAGCAAGAGTTTGTCAGTTCTCATGAACTCGGTAACTGTGCGAAGCGGGCGCGACATATCGATAAGTGCAGTTTGCTCCTTCCCACTGATGAGATTGCGAAAAAGGTCTCGCTGAATAACGTATCGGCTAATGCTATCGGGATTCTTCTCGGGAAAGAGCGGAACTCGTGTGTGATTCCATCCCATTATCTCTTCGCGAATATCATCGAGTATGATGCTCTCTTCAAGTCGAAACACGACGACTCGTGGCGTAAGAAGATCTTTCACGAGACGCCGATCGAGCCCAACCACATTCCGAATAACAGAACCCTCAAGATGATCAAGCACCCCTTCCTCTCGGCCAATCTCCGCCATCGAAAGCACCTCCTGTTCAGACATGGAAGGTGTTTCAGAAGAAGTTCCAAAGTAACGTGCGACAAATTCAGTAAGAACAATCAACGGACCCAGAGCAACTGTCAACGCGTATAGAGGGTAGGCGATAAACTCAGCCGTTTCTCGCGCATAGTAGGTACCAATCTGTTTTGGAACTATTTCACTGAGATAAAGAATTAGAATAGTGAAAACAACAGAAAATCCTAAAACGGCGTGCTCCCCATAAGGGGCTACTAGAGCGCCGGCCATCGCCGCGCCAATCGTATGCGCAATAGTGTTGAGAATAAGAATAGCTGAGATAGCTGGCCCCATCTCGTTCTTAAAGTCGAGAAGGATTTTACCCTGCTTTGAACCTTTATCGGCAAGGTATTTTACGTGAGGTAAGGGAACGGAATAAAGAGAGGCCTCCATCAGGGAACAGAGAGCTGATATCGCAATGGAGAGACTAACGACTGTAAAGAGAACTAGCATCTAGGCCTCCTGAGAAAATCAACGCGCTTTGTCTCCTCGCCGATTGGATCAAAATTGTACCCCAAATCTTTCCGCATTCTTGCTCGATTACCTGACTGGTTATTAATTTAGTCGTCTATCCCTTTGGCCAAGATCCTGTTTATCCTAAAAAACTATCGTATTCTCGATAAGGTAAGAAGAGGGAAATTACCACGCATTTAAGAGCACCTCAATGCAGCGCTAAAAACAGCGTTTTCAGACTTCTCCCTATGCTATAACTCACGTTGCAACCGAATGATGGCGCCAATAGAAGGCCAATAGCAAGGTACGATGAACACACTAAAAGACCTCAGCAATCTCACTGAATCCTCTAGTATAGCCGAAGCTTTTTTTAGACTCGCAAGCAGCCACCCCGACCTCTCGGTCTATGCTCAGGCGTTTGAGTCCCCGCCAGACTCAACACAATCCGAACCAGCACGAACCTGGCGCACGGCAAGCTTCATCGACGTCAAGAACGACATCAACAAGATTGCCCGAAGCTTAAGAAAGCTCAGCGTTCAAAAAGGCACAAAAGTCGCAATTATCTCTCAAACTCGTCCCGAATGGATGAAAATAGACTTAGCGATCTTGGCACTCGGCGGAGTCTCGGTCTCGGTCTATCAAACGCTTCCGGCTGATGACATTGCTTATATTCTCTACGACTCGGGCGCTGAAATCGTGTTTGCCGAGAACCAAGAGCAAGTGGATAAAATCGCAGATATTCTCGGGCGCTCATTTAGCATGCCGGCCACAGAGGATCGTGAAGGCACCACTGTTGAACTCTCACTGAAGAAGGTGATTTCAATAGAGTCGAGTACTTGGGACAGCCCTCTACTCGCATCGCTTGCAGATATTCTTAACGAAGAGCCCGCAGACAGCCCGCAAGAAACAGCATCAATTGAGCGCGACGATTTAGCAGCGCTTGTCTATACCTCCGGAACAACCGGTCCACCGAAAGGGGTAATGCAAAGCCACGAGAATCATTTATCCAACGTGCGGCAGGCGTTTGATTCTGGTTTCCTAGCCAACGATCCATCTATCTGCCTTTTTCTCCCGCTAGCACACTCCTTTGCAAAGCTGATGGGCTACATTGGCTTCCTTTCAGGCGTCGAGCTAAAGTTTCCGGCGATTATCGATACCCAAACCTCGAAGCTTAATCCCCAGTCAACAACGCGAGACATTCGTGAAAGCGGTGCGAATATCTTTCCCGTTGTGCCTCGACTACTTGAGAAAATGCGCGATGGGGTGCTCGCTGCACGAAATGAACCTGGGGCAAAAGGTAAACTTGTAAGCCTTGCGCTCTGGGCAGCCGCCGATAACTTCGCTTCGATGAAGGCTGGAGAAAAGCCGAAACTCCTCACTCAAGCGGCATATAGCGGTACTGAGTTCCTTCGTAAAAAATTGGAACAAAAACTCTTCGGAGAATCACTTCAATTTGTTCTCTCCGGCGGTGCGAAACTTCCCATCGATGTAAACGAATTTTTCTTTGGTATTGGAATCAAGATCATCGAAGGGTACGGCCTCACCGAGACCTGTGTTGCCACAAACGTAGGCCGAGTAGGCATCACACCAATTGGTGCCGTGGGCCCTGTTCTTGCCGACGACATCAAAATTCGTCTTGGTGCAGATGGAGAGATTTGCTTCCAGGGACCAAATATTGCTCTAGGGTACTACAATCGTAAAACAGCGACCGAAGGCTCCTGGGATGCTGACGGCTGGTTTCACACGGGCGATCTAGGTTCTATAGATGACAAAGGGAATCTCTCAATTGTCGGACGGAAAAAGGAAATCATTGTTACTAGCGGAGGAAAAAACATCGCTCCGAATGATATCGAAGGACTGATCAAACAGTCGCCTTTGATTTCCCAAGTGGTGATGCTTGGAGACGGCCGAAAGTATTGTATCGCGCTAATCTGTTTAAACCCCGACGAAGCAAAACTATGGGCTACTCGAGAGAGAATACCAGAAGGTGGGGCACTGCATGAAAACAAGGAGTTACAGCAAAAAATTTGGGCTCATGTTCAGAAGATCAATGAGGGCCTGGCGCGGCATGAAACTATAAAAAAGATTCATATCGTGGATGAGGACTTCACTGTTGAAAACGGGCTACTCACTCCTACGTTTAAGGCGAAGCGAAGTCTGATTGAGAAGCTCTACGAGAAAGAGATTGACGCTCTTTACTAGTCTGGCGTGATGAGGTTGCTGCAATCCGGTAGCACGTTCTGTCGGTGGTGTTCCAGGAGTTTCATGTAGACTCGTTACTTGCTGGTGTCGCCTTTTGAAGCCCGCAAGCGGTCTTCTTCGGCTTCATGTGGTTGCTTTTGTCGACGATGGGATAGGAAACTCCTGGAACACCACCGACAGAACGTGCTACCGGATTGCAGGTTAGTTACGCACGAGCAGTTGCTCGCTTTCGGGGGAAGTTTGGACGAGATTTAGGTGGTAGCGTCCCCGAAAAAACATCGAGGACGCTACTCATCTTGAAGTAGTTGGAAACGACTATCCCTGCCAGGTGAGGGAAACGCTACAATGTCTGTCGACAAATTGTATTCACCGATTAGCGCATCTCCTGTTCCACTCGTTACGTTGCTGTTTGCATCTTTTACAAACAAGTGCGCGTAGCTGAAGTCGAGGAACAGATTTTCGCTGAAGTCATAAGTGACGCCTGTCGTTACCCAGAATCGGTCATTATCAGGGATTCTTGGGGTTCGAAAAT
>QIGM01000287.1 GCA_003230795.1 bacterium | reverse complement strand
GAGAACTTTATACCTTAGAGGTATCAGGGAATGGCAGCGTCTGCAATTGATGAGGCGTAGCGTTCCGACTACCGGGCGCCGAATCCTGTGAAGATGACCCAAATAGTGCGGTAGGCGATCTGGAAGTCGAGAGCGAGTGAGCGGTTCTCGATATAGGTAATGTCCCAAGCGAGTTTCTCTCGGTAGCTTTCAAGGCAGGCAGCGTAGCCGCTTTGCACTTGAGCGAGACCGGTGATTCCTGCTTTGACTTCGAGACGACGAGCCATATCAGGTAGTTCCCGAATGAGCGTCTTTGCAATCTCGGGGCGCTCCGGGCGTGGTCCAATGAGGCTCATGTCTCCCAATAGTACATTAAGTAGCTGGGGGAGTTCGTCTAAGCGTGACTTTCTTAGGAAAGCGCCAATCGGGGTTACTCGAGAATCCGACTTCGCGGCGAGTACTGCGCCAGTTTGCAGTTCTGCACAGGTGTTCATTGTACGGAACTTGTACATTGTGAAGACTCGTCCCTTGTTGGTGAGTCTTTTTTGAGAGTAGATCGCTGGTCCACGAGAGGTGATTCTTACCAGAGCCCAAACGCCAATCATGACCGGAAGTAGAAAGCTAAAAAGTGATAATGCGATTGCGACGTCAAAGCATCGCTTTGCCGCGTCTTGTGCTCGTTTTGCTGGGAATGCGCGGTGGTCTAAACCAAGTCTCTCTACTGCTTCTGCAAGCACCTCAACCCCTTCTACTGATGAACTGTTCATCCCACTCCTCAACAACTTCGAACCCTTCTATTATATTGTAATGTCTGTTTTTTGGTAGGAAGTGCTTCAACTTGAAGGACTAAAGACAGGCACTCTGGGCTCGAAGGTAGTGGAATCTGTAATTATCAGTAAGGATTAGCGACGAACTGGACACGAGCCGCTATTTTCTCAGCTTAACAACGGCTTGCGTGAGGATGTCTGAGGCTTGATCGATCTCCTCCTCTGTCGTGAATCGCCCAACGCCGAGGCGGATAGAGCTAAGCTGCTCAGAATTACTCAAGCCGAGAGCCGCAAGCACATGAGAAGGAGAGGTAGAATCGGACTGACAAGCCGCCGTCGTCGAATACGCTACTTTAGTATTGGTGAGGCCTAAAAGACGAACGGTGTCTATGCCCTTAATGTGGATATTAAGGTTGCCCGGTAGTCGCGGCTCTAGGCATCCGTTTACTTCGACGTCTCTGAGCGAACATTGTAGCTTTGCAAGTAGTCTCGCCGTAAGCGTCTTTATTCTCTTCATGTCTTCTTCAAGATGCGCTCTTGCAATTCGACAAGCGACACCGAAACCAACAATTCCAGGAACGTTGAGTGTTCCAGATCGAAGAGCCTTTTCGTGCCCGCCACCAAAAACCAAAGGCTTCATCAGTGGGCGCCGTTCGCCTTTTCGAATATACAAGGCACCCACGCCTTTTGGCCCATACATCTTATGGGCAGTGCAGGATAATAGGTCGACGCCTAAGTCCTTTACATCTACCGGCATCTTGCCTACAGCTTGTGTTGCGTCAGTATGAAAAACGGCACCGTGTTCCTGGGCGATGGAGGCGAATTGCTTGATATCTTGTATGACACCTATCTCATTGTTGGCGAGCATCACGGAGCAAAGTAGCGTTTTGTCCGAAACCGCATTCCTGAAACTCTCTTCCTCTACGAGTCCATACACTTTTCGATCACGAAGTAGAGGTAGCAGAATTGGATTAAATCCTTCGGCTTCTAGTTCCTTGACTGGATCAAGCACCGCATCGTGTTCACTCTCTACGGTCAGCAGGTCGCGACGTTTCTTCTGACTTGCTCTGCGAGCAACACCAAGAATCGCGAGGTTATTCGCTTCGGTTGCGCCACTAGTGAAAACAATTTCGTCGGGCTCAGCGTTCATCAGGCTGGCCACTTCCTCACGTGCAATCTGTACGATCTCGGCTGCGTACCAACCGTACGGATGAGTGCTACTGGAGGCGTTTCCGAAGTGAGATTTATAAACCTCAGTCATCGCCTCTATCACTTGCGGATCGAGCGGTGTGGTGGAATTGTTATCGAGGTAAATAGGCAGCGACACGAGCAGGAAGCCTTATGATAACTCAAGCATACGCTCGAGCGGAATGAGCGCCTTTTCTATCACGCTCTTTTCCAACACTACTTCAGGCGTTTCCTGCAGCAGGCAGGCATAGATTTTCTGCATTGTATTGAGACGCATGTAGGGGCATTCAGCGCAGTTGCATGCCTCGTCGTTAGACGCCGCAATAAATGTCTTTTCAGGACAAGCCTTTTGCATTTGATGAATGATCCCGGACTCGGTGACCACGATAATCTCTTGCTTATCGCTCTCCTTTGCGAATTTGAGCAGAGAGCTTGTCGAGCCAATATGGTCAGCCAAATCAAGAACGGATTCTGGGCATTCTGGATGGGCAATCATTGCCGCCCCTGGATGCCGAGCTTTCAGCTTGACCAGATTCTTCGCATCAAAGTTTTCGTGGACGATGCAGGCTCCGTCCCAAAGAACCATATCTCGTCCGGTCTTTCGAATTAGGTATCGACCAAGATGTTGATCTGGCGAGAACAAGATCGGAGTTTCTGGAGGAATCGATTCGATGATTCGAACTGCATTCGACGAAGTGCAGAGTATATCGCTGAGTCCTTTAACCTCAGCGCTGCAATTGACGTAGGTAACTTTGGTGTGATCGGGATATTGTGAAATAAACGAGGTAAACTTATCGGCGGGGCAGTTATCTGCTAGAGAGCATCCCGCCGCTAAATCCGGAATGAGAATTTTTTTCTTTGGATTTAAAATTTTGGCAGTTTCGCCCATAAACAAAACACCGGCGAGCACGATAATGTCAGCGTCTGTTTTCGCTCCTTCTTGAGCGAGCCCAAGGCTATCGCCAATATAGTCAGCAATATCTTGAATCTCAGACTCCTGATAATAGTGAGCCATGATAACGGCGTTCTTTTCAATTTTAAGCTTCTTGATGCCGTCGATCAATTCTCCAGGTGAGAGCGCGGCAAGAGAGCCGCCGCTGAGAGAGGAGTCTTGATCGTCGAGAGTGAATAGTTCTTCCATGAGCCCCCAGGGAAAGCACTGTTTTACTAAAGATAAGCACTGTTTAGGTTAAAGTCAACGCGGCCTCGGCTGCACGGAACTCGGGATGTGTCTGAGCACGTTCTCTTTATGTGCGGTATCTACCTAGTTCTTGTAAGACATGAGAGACAAGACACAGATAACATTTAGTTGTTCATGCAAGTGACTATAGTGATTAATATCGGATGTTGAAACCGACCACCCGAAATATCGTGGTACTCTTTCTGTGCTGCTTTTTTCTCTCGCTTGCATTCCGCCTGTACGCTCTTCGAGACAACGTTCCTCAAGCTGATGAGATTCATTGGGAGAAGCGCAGCGCTGGTCTATTGGAAAAATTGCGTACGGGTCAGTACGCTGAGTTCAGTACGCATATGACCCATCCCGGTTTAGTTCCGGGCTTCATCATGGCGAGCGGTCAATTGCTTGCGGAGAAGTATAACGCTGCACGAGGTTTTGCAGAGGATGGGCCTAAGGCGATTCAGCCACTTCACGCATCCAGAATTGCGTGCGCCTTCGTCTCCTCGCTTCTCGCACCCTTATTGTTTCTCCTTACTTTTCGGCTTCTGGGTCTCGAATTCGCATTCCTGGCGGCGGCTCTCTTTGCGCTCGATCCGCATAATATTGGACTATCCCGACAAGCCCACCTTGATGCGGTCTTGAGCCTACTTGTGTGTATAACGTTGTTTTCCTATTTACGCGGCGTCGAACGTCAAAGCGTTTTTTGGAAATTATGCGCCGGAGTTTTCTGGGGGCTGAGTATAGCGACAAAACCTACAGCGATCGCATTACCTTTTGTCTTTCTTATTTTTAATTTCTTCCGACGCTTTACTCGACCTAGGGCAGAGAGAGCGGGACTTGCGATAGTTTCTTATGCAGATATCGCCGCCATCATCGTAGGGCATTTTGTCCTTGCTGCTCTCTATACGAGATTTTGGGTGCATGAGAGCGAGTATATGATTCGTTTGGGTGTGCTAAGTGAACTTGCAGACAAGCTCTACTTGCTAGGCTTATTCTTCAGGGCTCACGTGGTTCTAAGTGGAGGCTTGGCCCTTGTTGCTCTAGCCGCCATTGCCGTAGCCTCTCGGATTTCCAATTACGCTAAACATCTTCGCGCGCTTGCCAGTGCCTTTGTTCTATTCCTTGGAACGCTCTACTTTGTCCCTCAAGTGCTAGAGAATATTGTGCGGTTTTGGGTCTGGGTTACTAGGCTATCGGGCGAAAACCATCGTGCATATGGAATATCTTGGGAGGCACCGAAATTTGGCTATTTTTCGCTCTATTCGGGGGAGTTGCCGACGCTCGTATTTTTCGCTGCCTTGATTGGCATCCTTGCCTTTATTTTTCATCTACGAAAAACGCAAAGCGATCGTAAACTCAATGACCTTCTCGGAATGAGCCTTGTGGCTATTATTGTTTGGACAGGGATTCTCTCTATCTCCGATAAGCAAACTTTTCGCTACGTGATGCCCGTTGTTCCACTTGTATATATCTTAGCAGCATTTGGTTTTAAGGCTTTCATTGAAAGTTTGCAGGTACTTTCAAACAGGGCACTTTCGAACAGGACACTTTCGAATAGGGCTCGATTTTCTTTCAGCTATTTCGCGGTGCCGCTTCTTTTTCTAATACATTTCGTCAGTGCACTAAGTTGGTGGCCGAATTACAATCTTTTTTTCAACTACGTTTCTGGTGGATTGCCTGCGGCGGTAGAGCTTGATCGTGGATTAGCGATCGCGGGGGCCACGGAAGCATTAAGTTTCCTTCAGCAGCAAGAGGGATTCGGGGAGGACGATTCTGTCTGGGTCGTGCTTGGGTGTGATGGAGACGTTTTCCGCTACCAGAACAAAAATTTGTTTCCTTCAAATGATCGTCTGAAGTTCTTAAACCGTGAAGATGCAGCAGCGGACTTTCTCCTCGTTACTCCGCAGTTTATTGAGAGACTATCGCCTGAACCGATACAAGAGTTTATTACCCCTGAACCGGTCTACAAATACGACTTCAAGGGAGCGACCTTGGTCAGTGTGTTCCGAGCTCCCGAGCGAAAGCACACCTCGAATGAGTCGATATATTTTCGTCAGGCCGCGCATATTAGAAGAGCTGTTGGACGAGATATTCGGTCGACCTCTCCGCTACAGTTACGCGTGCAGGAGCAGCGTCTGAGTTTACAGAATGTGGTCGAAGCGGTGCCGAGCAGAGATGAACGCGGTTATGTTATGCTCGGGGAGTACGTGAGGCTCGAACCCGGAGAGTATAGAGCCGAGTTCTTTCTTCGAAGAGCCGTTTCTGAGGCAGTTGCCGCTGAGCTTGGACCGGAGCGTTATGCTTTACGAGTGGAGTTTGGGCGTTGCAAACAAATCGTAACCTTGGGAGAATTGGCTGAGGGAGATTTTTCAGTTTCATCTCTCTCTTGTGACTTTGATAGGTCGCTTCGACCTCAGATAAGAGCATACTGGTTTGGAAATGTACCGATTGAAATCGCAGGTATTAGAATTCGAGCCGCGGAAGGTGGCGGGCATGACCAGGTCGTCTCTGCTACTGTTCGTTAGCTTCTGCTTGCTTTCATCTACCGCCTCCGCAGAAGAACAGGCTACCTCAACGACGATTCAGAGTGCTGAGACCGAACAAGAGCCATTGCTAGAGAATTGCACACGTTACAAAGCAAAGCGTGCCGACGTGCCGGTTTATGAGGAGCCCGAGAAGAGTAGTCGAGTTGTCGCAAAGCTCTTGCTTGGTGAGGAAGTTTGTTACGTCGGAGAGCAGAATGATTTTGCTATCATCGATTGGCGCATACAGCCTCAAATTTCTCCTGAGAGAAAAAGCAAGACAAAGAGCTCAGAGCTAGTATTTATCGCTCTAAGCGACCTATGGGCTCCTGCCGATAAGGGAGTCGATCTTGAGCAGAGCGTCCGCAATATTTTTGAAAGCATGGGCTATGGTGGCCAACCTGATGATATCTTTGGCCCGGTCAGAGCCTGGCTCTACCGCTTCACCGGCGGCCCCGAGTGCCTAGCTGGCGCCATCTGCGAAAAAGTTGGACAAGATCTTAAGGAAAGAGAAGAGTGATCGTAAGGGCTTAGCGCCTTTTTTGCCCAGTATGCCTCTTGTGTTTCGCGGGGATTTGTTGCACTCTGCTGAGCTGCTATGGATGCTCTAAAATCAAAAAAAGTCCTCATTACCGGTGCTACCGGATTTGTTGGAACTCATCTTACTCGGCGTTTGCTCAATGTCGGTGCTGATGTGCAGGTACTCGTGCGCAATACTAGTTCGCATGAGCTACTTTCTGAGTTCGAGTCCCTTGGAGCTACAATTTGCTTCGGTGATGTCTGTGACAGAGACAGCGTATTTCAAGCTGTCGAGGGCAGAGAGTTCGTTTTTCATATTGCCGCCCTATTTAGGCAGGCGAAATTCCCGGATGAAGTCTACTACGAAGTGAATGTAGAGGGGACGCGAAATGTTCTCGATGCTGCTGAGGAGTTAGGCGTGAAGCGAGTGGTTCACTGCAGCACCGTTGGTGTGCATAGCCATATCCCCAATCCTCCGGCAAACGAGGACGAAGCGTATCGACCAGGCGATATTTATCAGGTCACGAAATGTGAGGGTGAGAAGCTAGCGAGTGAACGTTTTCGCTCCGGACGTCTCGGTGGTGTAGTGGTTCGTCCAGCGATGATCTGGGGTGAGGGCGATATGAGAATGTTAAAACTCTTTCGCGGAGTGGCAAACAGCAAGTTCCCAATAATTGGAAGCGGAAAAACTCTTACGCATTGGGTGTATGTGCATGACTTAGTTGAGGGCTTTTTGCTTGCCGCGACAAGTGAAAACGCCAACGCGCAGACTTACATTCTTGCTGGAGAGCGCCCTGCGTCAATTTCGGAACTTGTTAAGACAGTAGCTCGATATGCCGGAGTGAAGCCATTACCTTTTCGCGTTCCGGCACTTCCGGTTCAACTACTTGGTAGTTTTATGGAAGTGGTTTGCAAGCCTTTCGGGGTTGAGCCTCCGATTTATCGCAGGCGAGTAGATTTTTTCACCAAAGATCGCTCCTTTGATATTTCCAAAGCCCAGCGTGAGCTTGGATACAAACCGAAGCAAACCTTCGAGACAGAAGTAAAGAACATCCTCTCCTGGTATCAGCAAGAGAACCTACTGTCCTAGCGTTACGGGCGGTGGAGTGAGCAAGAGCAAGCCACGTATGACGATATCGAGCAGGAGTAGATTAACACTACGATTCCTCTTTGCTGTAGGTATCCTCGCGGCCATTCTCTATTTTGTTGGGCTCGAGAAGTTGGTCGAGGTGCTCCTCTCCGTCGATCTCGGGTATCTGTCTTTGCTTCTTGGGCTAACCCCTGTGATGATTTGGGCGAGCTGTCTCAAGTGGCGACTTTTTATTCGGGCATCAGGCGCCAGCGTTTCGATGTTACATCTCATGAAACTCTATACCGTGGGGTATTTCTTTAATACCTTTACTCCCTCCTATGTCGGCGGGGATATCGCCAGAAGCTATCACTTGGGCGCGCACATCTCGAACCAACGAGATGCCTTTGTTGCCACCTTTCTCGAACGTTTTACCGGTCTTCTTGCTATGGCCTTGCTCGGTGTGTGTTTCGTATTTCTTGGAGCGGAGGTTACAGCCGGACTCTCCACGGCAATTTTGCTTGTTGGAGCAGCAGCCTTTGGGCTTGCGGTCGTGTGCTTTTCTCCGAGGGTTGGAGCCTCGCTGTTTGCTGTTATCGATCGCTTGTTGGCCCTAGTGCCTTCAAAAGAAGCTCTGACAAAGGCGAGAGCCGTGTTTGAGAAACTGAATCTTGGGCTTGAGGCCGCAAGGGGAGATCTGACTCTTCTAGTAAAGGCTCTTTTACTTTCTTTGTTTTTTCATTGTCTGACAGTGCTCAATACCTACTTGGCAGCACGAGCTGTTGGCTGGGAGCAACCGAGCATAGGTGGGCTCTTCATTGCCGTGCCTCTGGTGCTACTTGTGAGTATGGTACCACTCACTCCGAGCGGTTTAGGGATTCAAGAAGGAGCTTTTTTGTTTATGCTTAAACGAGTGGGAGCGACAGATTCCCAGGGTCTGGCGGTGGGCCTACTTTTGAGAGCGAAAGTATTGCTCTTAGCGCTACTTGGAGCATTTCTCTGGGTGCAGCTTAAGAAGTCTCATCAGAGCGAAGCGAATTAGTCAGAGATGAACAAAAGCGGACAGCGAAAATCGAATCTCATCGACTCAGTGTTTACAGTGCTGTTTCTTTACGGGCTGCTTGGTGCCGTCTACGGCAATCTTCATCTTTTCGCTGCTGATGGTCCGCTCGTTGTTAGTTCTCTCACGTGGAAGCTCTCGATTCTGTGTGCTGCGGGAGTTTTTATTTACTCTGTTATATGCCGCCGAACTATTCGATTGCGAGTGGCGATTGCGGCGATTGCGCTCGCACTATTCGCGATTAGCGATGTCGCAAGTCGGCGCTTCGGTTTTTTTCCACCTGGAACTAGTCTCGTCGAACTATGGTATCTGGGTGCAGCAGCCTCTCTTGTGGTGTTCTTCCTTAGAGATAGATTTTCTCTCGAAAGAGTGTTTTCGCTTCCCGTTCTTATCCTGACGCAGCTATTTATTGCAGGCCTGTTTCTCTGTCTTGCCGATGGTCGTCTGCTCTTTAGTGATGATCATCCGTCCTTTCTCTACCGACTTCATCTTCTAAAAGAACATTTCCCTTCGATACCTTTCTATAACCCTGAATGGAACGCCGGCTACTCGGCGCGTGAGTTCTTTCCTTCCGGCGTTCTCAATGTCTTTTTTCTAAGCTACCCAATCCTTTGGTGGGCGGGAGACCTCTCGATATATGAGAATGCGAGAGCGTATACTCTCCTCATCCCGTATCTTTTCGTTTTCATTGTTCCAGGTGCTATCTACCTAGCGGCTCGAGTGCTTGGCACCTCTCGCCCGGCAGCGGTGATTGCCGCGATTCTGGCTCTTGGGCCATCAACTGGTTACTTCGAGTGGTTGCTTAAATACGGCACAATCGGTTTTTCTCTATCGATCGGCTTGCTTCCCCTTTGCTTTGCACTTGCGTTTCGTCTGTCCGTTGATGAGCGAAAACCACGTTGGCTAGACGTGCTGCTACTTCTGCTCGTTGCCTCAATGACGTTGATGTGGACCCTATCAGCCTTAGTGTTTTTCCCCTTAGTTGTCTTTTGTCTTTTCCGACCCAAACGCAGCTTTCTTCAAGGAAGGGGCATTAAGATTTTCGCGTTTGTGGCCTTGTTTTTGTTGATAAATGGCCCTTGGCTTTTAACCTTCCTGCAAGAATCAAACGTCGCTTCGTTTCTCAAGGCTGATACCTTACCGGGTTCGAGTGTCACCCACTTTGACGGTGAGAAAAGAGCTGCGACTGCCGCCGTTGCGGAAGTCGTCCAATCTAGTATCCGAGACACGCTTCGAAATGCACTCGAAGGATTTCGACAGCTTGCAGCCAAGGTAAACCCGCTGCTGCTCCTTTTCTTTGTGCCGGGAATCTTCCTTCTTTCAAAGCCGAGCGTTTCCCTGGTTTTGCTTTCAAGTATTCTCTGGTTGCTATTGTTTGCGATCTTTGGTGAGGACCTCAAGCCTCAGCTCGAGTTGCGGCGAATGATTCTCCCTGCAGCCTTTTTGATGTGCATTCCCGCCGGTGCAGCAATTGAACATCTTGGTTTGGTGTTTAGTAAGGACCTTCATTGCGAGAGTAGTTCTGCCAAACGGGCGCGAGGTTTGTTCGGACTTAGTGTAGTGTTCGGTGCCGTCCTTCTTAGTGTCTATACCATCGCTGCCGTCTATCTAAACAGAAGTGACGAGAAATTTGTTTTTTCCACAGGTCTTGCCAATAGTCTGAGTGCGGCCATTTCCGAACACGGTGGGGGAGGGCGAACATTTTTTCTCGGCTTTGTCCTTCAAGAGCTAGACGCCACCTGGTGGGCTGCTCAAGATGGCGGGCACATTGCTCCGCTTACGGCGTTTTCCGGAAAACCAATGTACGCCTCGGATTTCTATCACACAAAATGGAGCACGGTAGATCCTATTCCTGAAACATACCGCGCTAGAGGCGTAGAGGGGATTGAAGAGTTTCTTGATCTGGTGAACACGACGGCGGTTGTTAGTTTTAAGCGGGAGTGGGCGAAGTACTGTGCAGACTCTGACAGGTACGAGCAGGTTTTTAAGGGAGACCGTTTTCGACTATTTACGAGGAAGCCGTCAGCGCAAGGCTACTTCCTTGAAGGAGACGGTGAGGTGCAAACGCAAGCAGACGGGCTGCGAGTTACCTTAAAGAGCAAGCGTGCGGTATTGAAGTTCCGATATTTGCCGAAGCTGCGAGCAGACAGTTCTGAAGTGAAGCTGAGTTCAACTTTTGCATTTACGGAGGACTTAGGTGGCGGAAAGACGAACGATGTAGAGTTTATAGTTCTCGAAACAACCCAGCCTGGAATAACTTTCCGTCTCTCGTATTGAAGATTCTAGCGTCTGTGTGAGATGCTAACGGCGGCAAAAAATACTGTTCTATTGACTAACTAAATACTAAAGACGAGGAAGAAATGTCACAGTGCCCATGTAGTCCAGATAAAACCTATGACGAATGCTGCAAACCTTTTCATGAAGGGAAGGTGCACGCGCCAAGTGCGGAG
>QIGM01000054.1 GCA_003230795.1 bacterium | reverse complement strand
ATTAATAGCTCCGGTATTTATTTTTCATTATCTAAATATATTGGTTCACTGTTGCTACTAAACCTTTCCTTCTTCAATTTCGATTCCGTCTTTAGATAGACGACGAGGGTGTGAAGAATAGAACACCCAAGCAGAAGCCCCACTGACTAACGTCATTGGGGCTTTTTTTATTTTCCTTATCTTAGAGCTTTTCCGCAACTTTTACAGAAGAGCGCGTCCGCATCATGATTGCCGTCTTCGCATAGCGAACACCGAGTGCGTCGAGAAGGTCCTTCATCTTTAGAGCGCGTTAGCTCAGCTGTCACAATTCCAGTTGGAACTGCGATAATTCCGTAACCAAGAATCATTACGGCTGAAGCGAGGGTCTTTCCTATAACAGTTGCCGGAGCAATGTCCCCGTAACCAACGGTTGTTAAGGTAACAATCGCCCAATAGATGCCCATCGGAATACTACTGAAGCCATTCTCTGGGCCTTCTATCAGGTGCATTAATGCGCCGATGATTAGCACAAGATTGGCGACCGCGATGACGAATACGGTTATCTTATGGCGACTCGCAATCAGGGCATCGAGCAGAACATCGCTCTCACCAATGAAACGCGTCATTTTTAAGATGCGAAACATTCGCAAAATTCTAAGCGCTCGAATTACGATAAAGTACTGAGAGCCCACTAAAACCAGGCTTAAATAGGTCGGAACAATCGCCAGTAAGTCGACGATACCAAAAAAACTACGCATGTAGCGTTTCGGATTCTCTGAGCAATAGATTCGGCAGAGGTATTCAAGGGTGAAAACTACCGTAAATACCCATTCCACGACTCTAAGCGTGTCGTGGTGTACATTGCTTATACTTTCTACGCTTTCAAGCATCACCGCGAAGACGCTGAGGACAATTGCTAAGAGCAGGGTAATGTCAAAATACTTTCCACTAGGCGTTTCATGCCCAAAGATGACTTCGTACATTTTGCGGCGAAATCCACTTCGTGGTCGATCAGCGTTGTTTTCTGCGTCGGATTGCATGAGGGAATGACTCAGCTCTTACTTACTCTTCGGGTACGGGAGATTTTATCTCAGATGTCCGCTCGCGAGAAAGCAAAGTCTTTAGCGCGTCAGCAACGGAAACTTTACCCGATAAGATCGCCTCTACTTGCTCTACAATTGGCACGCTCACGTTCTTCTCGTGTGCCACGGAGCAAAGATTCCTTGCTGTTTGCACGGCTTCAGCGGTTTGCCCGAGGTCTTTTAGAATCTCGTCCAAAGATTCTCCCTGACCCAGGCGCAAACCAACTCTTCGGTTTCTACTCAAATCTCCGGTAGACGTGAGCAAAAGGTCCCCAAGCCCCGATAGACCGGAAACCGTTCGCAGATCTCCACCCAGTGCCTCAACTAAACGCTGGATTTCAGCGATTCCCCGAGTAATCAGCGCAGCCCGGGCGTTATTTCCCATGCCCACTCCATCTGCAACTCCCGCAGCAAGCGCGATCACGTTCTTGACCACACCGCCAATCTCCACACCTATTACATCGCTGGAGGTATAGATGCGAAAATTACGGTGGTGGAAAATATCCGCTGCTCGCTGCGTATGTTCTGCGCTTTTTCCCGCAATTACCACAGCAGTGGGCATTTCTTGCAGCACCTCAAGAGCGAAGCTTGGACCGCCGAGAACGGTAATCCTCTCTTCCGCACCGAGCTCTTCGGTAAGAACTACTAGCATTGTCTTATGAGATTCCGGCTCAAGCCCTTTTGCAGTGCTGACCACCAAACTCTCAGACGAGATACTCTCAACTGCTTCACGGGCAACCGCTCGCATCGAGGAGGAAGGCACAGCAAAAACAACCAGCTCACAGCCAGCAACGGTTTCGCTAATATTGTTCGAGACCTTTAGTGCTGCCGTAACAGGGGTATTCGGAAAGTATTTAGAATTGATTTGAGTCTTTTCAATTGACTCAAGAACGCTGCGGTCTCTACCCCAAAGCGTAACCTCGGCACCTGATAGACTCAAGTGATTGGCTAGGGCGGTGCCCCAGCTTCCAGCGCCCAGAACCGCTATTTTGTTCTTTGATACCGCGATGACGACCTGCTCCTCTCAGCCTTCGTTAGCATGCCCCTTGTTACTAGCCTTAAGACTCTGACTCCGGGGTAGCACTGCCGTTTGTTGCGTTCTCACTACTGTCGCTTGTTTCTTCCTCGCCCCCCTTCTCCACAACATCAGCCTCTATAACATCATCCGCCCCCTCATCATCGTCGCTCTCAGCAAGGCGCGCAATCGCAGCAACTGTTTCGCCCGGATCGAGACGAATTAGATTCACACCCTGGGTGTTTCTCCCAATGAGAGAGACTCCACCGGCTGGCATGCGGATAACCTTACCGGCAGTAGTGATAATCATAATATCATGCGTCTCTCTAACTAAGGCAGTGCCAATGACGGAACCATTTCGATCCGTTGTCTTGATGTCGATGATTCCCTTTCCGCCACGCCCTTGGGTGCGATACTCACTTACGGCAGTTCGCTTACCAAAACCGTGCTCACTTACTGTGAGAAGAGCTCTGTCTCCATCAGCGCCGCTTTCTTCGTCAGGAGTCACTGCAATAAGATTCACGACCTCATCGTTCTTTCCAAGAGAGATAGCTTTTACTCCCCGTGCGGTTCTACCCATTGGGCGCACATCGTTCTCGCTAAAGCGGATAGACATTCCTTTTTGAGCCGAGATAAGTATATCGCTTTCACCGCCGGTGATTTTTGCGCCAATTAGCCTGTCGCCTTCATCGAGATTCGTCGCGATAATTCCCCCACGACGAACGTTTGAGAATGCCATTAGATCTACGCGCTTGATGTAGCCTTTGGCTGTGGCAAACACGACATACTTACCTTCTTCGAATTCACGAACAGGTAAAATCGCTGACACAGTCTCTTCGTCACTAAGGGAGAGCAAGTTAACAATCGCTCTACCTCTCGCTGTTCGACTTGCTTCCGGTAAGGCGTAAACTTTTAGCCAATGCAGCTTACCGGAACTTGTAAATACAAGGAGGTAAGAGTGGGTAGAGGCAATAAAGATGTCTGAAACAAAATCTTCATCATCTTCCGCAAGCTTCTTCGTTCCCATTACTCCCTTACCACCGCGCCGCTGCGCTCGGTAAACAGATGGAGAACAACGCTTCGCGTATCCACGGTGGCTAATGGAGACCACCATGTCTTCTTCAGCGATGAGATCTTCGAGATCGATTTCTTCGTCGCTCTCTTCAATATCTGTGCGACGCTCGTCACCGAACTTATCGCGAATCTCGATTAACTCGCCTGAGACCACGCCATCTACTTCAGCGCGATTACTGAGAATCTTCGTTAAGCCCTCAATAACGCCAAGGATGTCTTTATACTCATCTTCTAGAGATTTTCGCTCCAGACCAGTAAGCCGCTTGAGCGGCATATCGAGGATGTTTTGCGCCTGAATTTCGCTAAGGCTAAAACGAGCCATCAACTCCACGCGAGCTTCTGGTGCAGAATCAGACGCTTTAATAATCTCAATAACTGCATCGATGTTATCGAGAGCAATACGGTATCCTTCGAGGATGTGAAGGCGAGCTTTTGCCTTCGCAAGTTCGAATCTCGTACGACGAGTTACTACCGTACGACGGTGAGCAATGAACTCGGTAAGTGTTTCTTTAAGACCAAGAACCTTCGGAACGCCGTCAACAATTGAAAGCATATTAACGCCAAAAGAGCGCTGGAGCGGGGTGAGCTTATAGAGTTGATTAATTACGACTTCAGTAACCGCATCGCGTTTTAGCTCAACAACCACTCGCATTCCGTTTCTATCGGACTCGTCTCGCAGACGAGCAATCCCAGTAATGCGTTTCTCGTTTACTAGCTCGGCTATTTTCTCTACGAGCTTCGCCTTGTTTACCTGATAAGGAATCTCATCAACGATTATCGCTTCGACTTCCCTTTTTCCGATTTTTAGCGTCTCGGTATGTAGCTTTGCTCGAATTTTTACAGACCCACGACCAGTGGTATAGATCTGCCGCAATATCGCCCCACCGTATATGGTTCCCCCGGTAGGGAAATCAGGACCGGTGACGTGCTTCATTAGCTCATCGACATCCGCTTCTGGCGTCTCGATAAGCTGCAGCGTGGCAGAGATTACTTCCGTAAGGTTGTGTGGCGGAATTTTTGACGCCATCCCAACCGCGATTCCCTCAGCTCCGTTAATCAGAAGACCCGGAACTCTAGAAGGAAGAACATCCGGCTCCTCGCTCGATTCATCGAAATTCGGAGAATGGTCAACGGTGTCTTTATCAATGTCGGCTAGGTAAGACTCCGCAATCTGACGCATCTTACACTCTGTGTATCGATACGCAGCAGCAGGGTCGCCGTCGACTGAACCAAAGTTACCTTGTCCATCAATGAGTGGATAACGAAGACTCCAGCCCTGGGCCATTCGCACAAGTGCGTCATATACCGCAGAGTCACCGTGAGGGTGAAGACGTTTTAGAACTTCACCAACAACACCCGCACACTTAGAGTAGCCACGGTTTGAGAGTAGACCTTCGCCAAGCATGGCGTAGAGAATGCGTCGATGAACTGGCTTAAGGCCATCGCGAACATCAGGAATCGCACGCCCGATAATTACGCTCATCGCGTAATCGAGATACGATCCTCGCATCTCATCTTCAATATTAACTGGGATTATGTTTGTGCTTTCCATACAATGTTTAAGACTTTTATTTGTGTGAACGAATATTTTAAATATTTAGATTGCGAACTCTGAGTGCATTCTCTTCGATAAACTCACGACGTGGTTCAACGTTATCGCCCATGAGTAGAGTGAAGACGGTGTCAGCATCAATCACATCGTCGATTCGCACTTGCAGCATGCTGCGGTGTTCAGGATCAAGCGTTGTGTCCCAGAGCTGCTCTGGGTTCATCTCGCCAAGACCCTTAAATCGGGTAATAGCCAAACCACTGCGCCCTTTGTCTAAAATAAAATCTCGGAGCTTAAATATTGTGTCAGCACTTCGCTCAAAGGACTTTTTACCCCCGTCCGACTTCACCTCGTAAGGTGCAGAGCCGAGAAGATGAGCTTTGCTCAGTATGTTTTGGAGTTGAACAAAGTCTTCGGAAGCCGCGAGTCGAAAATCAATCGTCGCACCAAACTCCTCTCCGTCACGCTCGACAGCGAAGCGCACCGAATGTGTGCCATGCTCTTCGTCGGGAGTAAATTTCGGCTCGAGAATTGTAAAGGATTCTAGCTGCTTTTCGAGTCGAGCACGAACAGCGGATACAACCGCCTCAAGCTCGGGTTTCGAAGAGAGTGTTTCTTTATTGAAGCCCTTATGGCTTGCAAAAGCAGCAAGAATGTCTCGAGAGGTTTGATTGCTATCAAGCACCTCTAGAACTTGCAGAGCGCCACCTAAGTCGCGTAGGAAAGTTTCTAACTCCTGGCCTTGAAGTGTTAGTTCTCCGCCTTGCCCACTAACAACCGCTCCCTCGGTTCCCGCGTTTACGATAAACGCATCGAAGGCAATATCATCATGAAGGAAGAACTCTTTTCGTCCTTTCTTTATGCGGTAAAGCGGGGGTTGAGCAATGTAGAGATAACCCTTCTCGATGAGTTCTGGCATTTGACGAAAGAAAAAGGTCAAAAGCAGGGTTCTGATGTGACTTCCATCAACATCAGCATCCGTCATGATCACAACTTTGTGATAGCGAAGCTTTGTGATATCGAAATCATCCTCACCAATTCCGCAACCAAGCGCGGTGATGATGGTTCTAATTTCCTCAAAGGCAAGCATCTTATCAAAGCGAGCCTTCTCCACGTTTAAAATCTTTCCTTTAAGAGGAAGGATAGCTTGGTTCTTTCTATCTCGCCCCTGCTTAGCAGAACCGCCCGCAGAATCACCCTCCACGAGGTAAATTTCGCAATCAGTAGGATCTTCGCTTTGGCAATCTGCTAGCTTTCCTGGAAGCGCCATAGAATCAAGCGCGCCCTTACGACGCACAAGTTCTCTTGCGCGCTTCGCGGCGTCTCTTGCGCGCTGAGCATCAACCGCTTTACCAATAACGATTTTACCAACTGCGGGATTCTCTTCCAAGAACGCAGAAAGCTTCTCACCGAGCATTTGTTCAACCAGACCTTTTACTTCGCTATTACCAAGCTTAGTTTTCGTCTGACCTTCAAACTGAGGATCGGGAATTTTAATTGAAATTATTGCGGTTAGGCCTTCTCGAACATCTTCTCCGTCTAGTTTGTCTTTCGGAGTTTTAAAGAATCCATTGTGCTGCGCGTAGTTGTTGATTCCACGCGTGAGGGCCGTACGAAAGCCGGCCATGTGCGTGCCGCCTTCAATAGTGTTGATGTTATTCGCAAACGAATACACCGATTCACTAAATCCATCATTATACTGTAAGGCTACTTCCATACTGATGCCATCTCGCTCATCAGTGAAATATATCGGCGGATTAAAAAGCGCGGATTTCGTTTTGTTGAGGAACTCAACAAAACTCTTAATCCCGCCTTCGTAGTAGAATTCTTGTTTTCTACCACTTCGCTCATCAACGAAGTTGATGCGAATACCAGCATTTAGAAATGCGAGTTCGCGGAAGCGATTTGCAAGTAGCTCGTATTTAAAGCTTTCAGCGTTCTGAAATATTTCTGAGTCCGGGAAGAAGGTAACTCGAGTACCACGCTTAGTTGTTGTGCCAACCTCTTTTAAGTCGTGAAGCGCGTCACCTCTCTTGTATTCCTGAAAGAACACCTTACCGTTGCGTTTCACCTCAACGCTTAGTCTTTCACTGAGGGCGTTTACAACAGAAATCCCAACACCATGCAGCCCGCCGGAGACCTTGTAGGCTTTATGTTCAAACTTTCCGCCAGCGTGAAGCTTTGTCATCACCACTTCTACCGCGCTCTTCTTTTCAATTGGGTGGATATCGGTCGGAATGCCGCGTCCGTTATCTTCAACTGTAATCGAACCGTTCACATGGATAGTGACGTTGATTAGATCGCAGTGGCCCGCCATGGACTCATCGATAGAGTTATCAACTACCTCGAAAACTAGATGGTGGTAGCCGCGTTCTCCGGTATCTCCGATATACATTCCTGGGCGCTTACGTACGGCTTCCAGGCCCTCTAGGACCTTGATATTTTCGGCTCCATAATCCTCATCTGGATCATGTGGGATCTGCGCGTCTAGTTCGTCGTTTAGCTTACCGCTTGGGGTTTCAGACATTGAGGCTGTAGTTCCTTGAAATAGGGGAGCAAGGCTCTAAGATCCCTACTTTTTTCACTAATACAAAAAGCTCCAAAGTATAACGTTTTGCACTACTTGGGGCAAGCAAATTAGTGTAGTTATATCAGGAGGTTATGTCTATTATTATATGGCTTTTCTTAGCAGCTTAATCGGCTGTCAGATCTTCGGATTTTCGACGAAAATTCGGCCTAACAGGAAACGGTTTCGACGCCAATAGGGGATAGTTCCTTCTGTTATTTGAAGCTCAATCCGAAACGACAGTGCCTTGAGAAATTTGCACCAAATGAAGCTCTGGACAGGCCTCCTCAAGCTCTGAGGATAGTTCGGTGGCTGTCATGATGATTTGAGTATTGAAGTTGTTTAGAAGCGCATAGAAAGAAGCTCTACGGCTAGCATCTAATTCTGACTCCACATCATCCAGCAAGAGAATCGGCAACTCCCCTGTGCGCTTGAGCAATACCTTAATAGCAGCAAGCTTCAACGATAGGGCAATGCAGCGCGCTTGTCCCTGCGAAGCACCTAAACGCGCAGCACGAAATCCTGCACCAGTATCTATTTCTATTAGTAGTTCATCTCTATGCGTTCCGACGCTCGTGCCCCTTGCTTGCAAATCTTTCGCAAGAGCTTCTGAAAATCTCGCTTTCATCGTCTCTTTGGAATAGAGCTCTGCATCGTCGTTAAGGAAATGACTCTGGTAAGCGAAATTTACTTTTTCATCAGACTCTTCAACGAGTGCAGTATGGAATTCACCAGCTAATTCGCCCAATTCTTCTATAAGAATTTTGCGCTTTTCTGAGATCACAAGTCCATGTTCGAGCAGGATGGTATTCCAGGGAGCGATTACTTTCTCCTGACGAGCTAAGTCGTTACTCTCGCTAATTACCTTGTTTCTGTTTTTTAACGCCCTTTGGTAGGTGACTAGACTATCGACATAACCACGATCGCTCATCGCGAGTATGCGATCAAGAAACGATCGTCTACCTGAGGGCCCACCTTTTACTAAAATAAGGTCGTCAGGAGTAAAGACCACACAGTTAAGCTGTCCGTAGAAGCTACTCGCGGTCTCTAAGCGATTACCATTGAGAGAAATGCTTCTCTTTCCTTTGGCTATAGAGCAGCGGAGAGTCTTCTCACCGCTCTCACTTTGCAATTTACCATCAACAAGGCATTCGACTGTATTTTGAGATTTGTCATCAATAGCAGCCCAGCTAACCAGCTCTCGTATTCTATTAGAACGAAAGGATTTCGCATGCGCCAATAGGTATACTGCTTCTATAATACTGGTTTTTCCTTGGCCGTTTTGTCCAAGAATGAGAGTAAGCCGCTGAGGAAAAGATAGGATCTGTTCCGAAAAATTACGGAATTGACGTAGTTCTAGGCGTTGAAGATGCACACTACTCGAATCGCATCGGCATAACGATGCAATTATAGAGGTCGTCACCCGAACCGATAAAGACGCCAGGCCCTAGCTCACCTTTTAATTTAATGGTTATCATTTCGCTCGCGCTCATCGCGGAGAGAAGGTCCATTAAATACTTTGCGCTAAATCCGATTGTGACATCCTCACCATCTTGCTCTACAGAAACCGACTCTGAGGCTTCGCCATATTCAGGAGAGGAGGAAGACACGAGAAGATTACCATCAACAAGCTTACACTTAATGGCTTTCGTCTTATCAGTCGTCACCAAAGAAACTCTCTTTACCGCTGAGAGTAGTTCCAGACGACTCACCTGGACTGTGGTGTCGTGGTCAAGCGGAATAACTTGCTTATAGTCTGGGAACTGCCCGTCTACTAAACGAACTCCCAGGGTTACCGTGCCGCTTTGAACAGTGAAGAATCCCTCATTGAGTGAGATCTTGGCTGAGCCTTCGTTGTCTTCAAGTACTTTCTTTAATTCATTAATTCCTTTGCGCGGAATTATAACTGAAGATTCAAACTGAAAGCCCTCAGCAGGTCTGTCGATAAGCGCTAGTCTGTGCCCATCCGTCGCAACAAAGCGAAGACAGGGCTTTCCTGGCCCAAGAGGACCTTCCGTTGTTTCGGCATAGACTCCGTTGATGTTGTAGCGAGTCTCATCAGTCGAAACAGCAAACGAAGTCTTATCAAACATTTCGTAGAATTTCGGAGCATCAACTGAGATAGGATCTTTCAGTTCAACTCCCGCTACCGCTGGAAACTCATCAGGGGAGGTTCCGTTAATCTTAAATCTAGACTGACCGCACTCAATATCAAGACGCTGTCTTTTGGATTCGCTAACTGTGATTTCTTTATTGGGTAGCTCGCGAACGATGTCGTAGAGCATCTTCGCATCAACGGTGAGAGTGCCAGGTGTTTTTACTTTAGCATCCGCCTTACCGATTAAACTAACTTCCAAGTCAGTTGCGGTAACACTTAAGCAATTGCCTTCAGCTGTAAGCTTTACGTTAGCCAGAATTGGCATCGTATTCTTTTTCTCAACAATTGTGTTGGTGAGATACAGCAGGTGAGAAAAATTCTCTTTGGAGATCGAAAAGTTCATGAAGAGCTACTCCTGAATACGAATGACGAGAGGGTAATCTCTCACAACTCGGCCCTTACTTCCAACTTTGCACTTATACTCTACCCCACTCTCTAACTACCTCTTTTAATCTTATATATAGAAAAAGTAGTAGTAGTAGTTATAGGGGAAGTGGAAATCTGAGGAAAACCTAAGCAAGTTCCAATGAACACTTAAGAATGTGCTGTGTATGAGAGGTTGATGAGCTGTGGAAGAGCTTGTTTAGAACCTGTCGAGGAATGTTGGTACCTTTGTACAGTCTCACGTGTTGTTAATAAGAGCCTAGTTATACAAAATAACCAACAGCTGAGTCCGCAAGCTATCCTCAAGTTATCCACAGAATAAAATAAATTATTTTTCAAAAAAATCCGCCGAAAAACACTGTCAAATTAGTAATATATTCATTTGTTAGGATAATTTAGTCAAAAACAGATCGGAAAAATCCACAGGTTATCCACAGGCTAAATACATAGCTTTAAGTCGTAAGTAGTTAGAAGGTTGAGGTTTCTTTTAATTTACTCTTTAAGACCAGTGGCTAGTAACCTATGACTAGAGGCCCCAGCGCTTAAGAACGATTAAGCTCCTAAGCTCTGCTCTATGGCTTTCACGTCTTCCTCAAAGAGAGGTAAACGACCGAGCCTTTCCTTTACGACCTTATTCGCGTGAATAACAGTCGAGTGATCACGACCACCAAAGATAGTGCCAATCTCTGGATATGAGCAGCCGGTAAGCTTTCTACATAGATACATTGCAACTTGTCTCGCGAAGGCGATGTTGTGAGTTCTGCGTTTCCCCACGAGGTCGTGGATACTCACATTGAACTTCTCTGCCACGACGCGCTGAATAGCATCGGTGCTAACGTCGCGTATTTTCTGGGGAGCGATGCTCTTTAGTACCTCTTCCGCAAGCTTTAGGTCAGGTTCACGCTCATTGAGTGAGGCAAAAGCGAGTAGTCGATTTAGTGCACCCTCTAACTCTCGAACGTTGGTATCTATTCGTTCGGCGAGTAGGC
>QIGM01000081.1 GCA_003230795.1 bacterium | reverse complement strand
GAAAAAGAAGACCTTTTTGAGTTGCTGCTTTACGCAGGAGAGCTCGCTCAAGTAGCGGGACGTCTCAACATCTTGATCCCTTTTTTCCGTTACGCGACCCAAGAGCGAAAGGATAAGGGTAAGAGAGGACATATTGTGATTGCTAAAGGAATCGCACGTTTACTCTCAAGCCTTCCTAAGGCTTCTCGAGGTAATCGAGTCTTCCTACTGGATCCGCACACTCATTCTTTAGCGCTCTACTTCGATGAGAATCGAATGCGTGCAGAGATTCTCAGTGCAACGCCTTTGATTACGGAGATAGTTCGCGATCGCATTCCGGGTGACTTGTCGGAGAAAGTGGTGTGCTCAGTTGATGATGGGCGTCCAGATTCTGTTATCGATGTTGCCAAGACTCTCGGTCTTGAGTTCGCGCTCGTTGACAAAGAACGTCTGTCTGGAACTGAGACGAAAGTTCTTGGTGGAGTGAATGGTGACGTCGAAGGGAAAGTCGCAATCATGGTCGACGACATGTCTCGCACACTCGGTTCTGCCAATGGTGCGGCTACCGCTTACCTTGAAGCTGGTGCGAAGGAGGTTTGGTTAGTAACCACTCATCCTGATTACACACCTGAGGCAATTGAGAAAGCGAAGGAGCATGGAGCACTAAGTGGAGTGATTACCACCGACTCCTACCCGAGCTATGCTTTAGCTGACGGTGAGTTCGCTCAAATTGTCTCGGTAGCTGAGCTTCTCGCTGAGACGCTCTCTCGCGACTACGGTATCTAAATTTCGAGACGGTTTATCTAAAGGAGGAAAAGTAAACCGTCTCTCATTCTTCCTTCAATCCGGCTCACTTTGTGTACGTATGCAGACAAAGTGAGCTTTAGCGATTCACTTTTTTAGCGTTTTACGAAAGGAAAAAATCATGGCTACTGATAAGCAATTGACGGCGGACTCCCCTCGTGAGGATTATCCTGTTCCAATTGGTGTGCTGACCTCCACGCTTTTGGGTTACAGGGCAGACGATCCCTGGCAGTTAATTCTCGTTGAGCTTCAGAAACCTGAAGTTTCGGGAAAGGGCATTGTCTTACCTGGCGGCATCTTCAATATCGGTCGAGGCAAACATCGCTCTCAGCGAACAGTTGCGAACGATGAAATTCTCGAGGAAACCGGTCTGCATGTTGTTGAGGGAGAGTCCCCGCAACATATCGCCATATCGCAACGCATGGATGTAGATCCTCGTCGTTGGTGTTCGTTCCCCACAATCAACGGTGCAAATGACTACATAATGGCTGCGCCCGTTGAAGGTGAAGTTCGCCCTCGCGATGTGGATGAAGTGCGATCCGCC
Organism: bacterium; assembly: GCA_003230795.1. Classification (GTDB taxonomy): domain Bacteria; phylum Bdellovibrionota_C; class UBA2361; order SZUA-149; family SZUA-149; genus SZUA-149. Next base: position 9,492 of record QIGM01000081.1, on the reverse strand, counting down.
TTCTACCAAGATGTGCGCGAAATCGACCGTACTAAGGTTGGGCGCGGACATGATCTCCTGCTTGATCTTTGGCAGGTGATTTGCGAGAACGACGGGCTGTCACGAACCTTGTTTGAGGGTGAGAGCCGCGACGAAATCGAAGCACTTTCAAATGGACGTCACCTAGTCACCGTTGGCGAGCTGAACAACATGATCTATCTGGAAGATAGAGAGCCTGTGTTTGATTCGCGAACCTAAGTAGCGTGGTGCATCGAGGTGAGCAAGTAGGTTTTCTTAGTTTGGGTCAACTCATGTTGTCCACTAGTGAATCGCTTGCTCATCTCTCAATTTAGGAAAGGTCTCTGGGAAGCGGAGTTGAGAAGTTCTGTTTTCTAATGAAATTCTGGAAAATCGATAAGCCCCCCAGCCAAGGCACCTCACTAAGTACCATGAAGAGACCTATCTCAGGTGAGAAATGAAGTAAGGCGACTCCCAATCCAAGCAGACTATTGTTGGCTCCGGAACTTAGAGTGCAGGCGATTCTGCTACGAATATGAAACCGTCGTAGCGTGAGCCAGGGGATTACGTAAAAAACCGCAAACATGACAAAGAGCGCAAGAAGCTGGGTGAGAACGATTCCTGGTTCGTACTTTAAAATATCCCGCTGCTTTGCGGCAACAAGCGCAACGGAAATACCAAGTAGCAGCATTGTGCTTAGAGTATTGTTTTTGTCTATCCAGCTTCGCGTTGCTGATTCTTTCCGAAACGGAAGATGAAGAGCGATCGGAATAAACACGACACAGGAGAGGCTCACAAATAATCCGAAGGGGTCGATATGAACACTTGTATCGATTAAGAGACTAAACACGATGGGTGTGACGAAAGGGCAGAGGAGGCTGCTGACCAGAACAATGCCGAGGCTAATCGCTGCGTTTCCTCCCGCAAGCCCTGTCATTGCTGGTGACATCACACCTGCGGGCATTAGCGCCAAGAGCAATACTCCGTTTGACAGCGATGGGGTTAACAGTTCGCTGAGATAGAACAAGGCGATTGGTAAGGCGATGAAACGCGCTATGTAGTAAGCCGAAAGCTTCGCAGCGCTTGTTTCGCCTAGATTCTTAGGGTCAATTCTAAAGCAGGCAAAAAATATGATTGAGGCAATCGCGATGCTGATTACGAAGTCTGGGGCGCGTTCTAGTCCGGGTGTGAGCAGGCCAACGACGAAGAACACGGCAACGAGCAGCCCAAAGCGGGTTTCGATTAGATTACGTAGGCGTGTGGACAAACTTCTACTCAGCTTCAGCTTCTTTATCTGTAGTGGTCAAGACTTGATCTCAGTAAAAAAGGTGCCTGGCACCTTTTTTACTAAAGTCTATCCTCATTATAACAGTCATCACAGTATGAATTTCCCACCAAAGCATTAGAGAATTAGTCTTTCTAATTTAGTGCAGAAGAGCAAAGGGGCAACCATTGGGCTGGGTTGCTACCTGGCAACAAGAAGTAGCTAAAGCTATTGCGTGATACGATCGTTAATAGGATAGTCGAGGGAGAATATGAGACACTCCCGAAAATGGAGAGTATGTTAGCTTGATAAGCATTCGTAAACCACTTCGCTATTTGACTATCTGGCTCGGCCTTGCTGCGTACCTGCTTACCGTTCCGCTTAGCACATTTGGCGTCGGGCTGTGCCACGGCGAAGACGGGCACGTAACCCTAGAATTGGTTTACGCTGGGAAATGCCAGCCTCTAGTTACCCAAAAAGGCTATTCCTCAGGTCTTTCGTCTGCGGGTCTTTCGTCTGCCGAATATGAGCATACTGTTGAACGCCAGGTTCTGGAACAGGTTCTTGAACAGTGCGGACCCTGCATAGACACCTCTCTAGAGAAAGAGGCGCTGATACTTAAAAAGCGAAACGTAAGCCTCGATACTTTCTCCCAATTACTTCCGAAAACTGGTCCTATATTTCCTGGGCTCAATTCCCACTTCGGGCCCCACTTCAATCCCCACTTCAGGGAACCTGCAAGTGTAAGAAATGCCTCCTTTCTTTGTAAACCCGACATTTCAGTCACTGACCTTCTTTTTCAGCAAACCATCATTCTTCTAATCTGACCCTCCCCCCTTCCAGCCTCTTTTTACCACCGATGCTCCCACGTTATTATATTGGGCAGCGAACTTTGGTTGTTCAATTCATTTTGGGGATTTTAGAAAAATGTACCGAATATGCTCTTTTTGCGTGAAATCTTTTGTTCTCGTAGTTGTTACGGGGTGTTCCAACTTGCTAGATGTAACTCCCTACAATCATCCGCCAACCCAAGAAAACACAAGCGGAAAGGATATTGTCGATGATTTGAAGGGTGTACCAAGTCAGAGTGTTTCGACCCCGAAGCCAGCAGATCCGCCATCAGCGCAATCCAAGGTCGCTCAAAGAAACTCCAAGGTCTCCACTCTTTCACAAGTCCTGGCATGGGTTCTCGAAAGAAACCAGAAAATTAAGAGTTTTTCATCTAGAGACAGCTCATTTAAATCCCTTGTTCAACAAGCAAACCTTATCCCAAATCCAGAGATCGATATCGAAGCTGAAAACGTCGGAGGAAGTTTCGACGGAACAGACTCTGCTGAATTTACGGCGGCTGTCTCCCAACTTATAGAAACAGGTGGAAAGCGCTCGGCTAGACGTGGTCTTGCTCAAGCTGAGGCTGAAGCATTCGGTATTCAGGCCAGAATCGAAATCTCTGAAATAATTGCCGAAACCAAAGTAGCCTACAAGCGGGTCATTTTTACTCAATCGCGCTTAGAACTTGCTGAGAAAGAGATCGCGCTTAACAATGATGTCGTCTCTACTGTCAAAAGTAAACTCACTTACGGGGGAATCCTCGAAGTTGAGCTTACAAAAGCGCTAATCAACCTCAAATCCTCGCGTTTAAGATATGCACGAGTCAAACAAGAGCTAGAGGGTGCAAAACGCATGCTTGCAGCGCTATGGGGAGGAGATGGCTCTGCAATTGGCACCCTGTCAGGAACTCTTTCGATACCTAACTCCCCGAGCGAAATTAAGCCCTTTAATATCGAAGAAAGCCCCTTTTTCGAGTTTTCTAAAGCAAGCATAGCTATTGCGGCAAAGAACTATCAGCGTGAAAAAACCCTTTCTATACCGGACCTCACACTAAGTGCTGGGTACCGAAGACTAGAAGAAGCAGGGGACAATACATTTGTTGGTGCTGTATCTGTTCCGCTTTCCATCTTCAATAGAAACCAAGGCTCAATAGCAAGTGCTGCTAGCCAAAAACGATCGGCTAGGCAAGAATTTTCAGACTTTCAAACTCAGCTAAAAGCACGACTAGTGACTCTCCAGGAAAGACTCACAACCCTGCTGAACGAAAGCCGCACCCTCGAATCTTCTATTATTCCTGACTCAAAAAAATCCTTACGGCAAGCAACGAAAGCTTACAAGGTGGGTCGAGTAAATTATTTAGATCTTCTTGACTCACAAAAAGTCTTTATCCAATCGCAAGAACGAGCTTACGAAGTGTTAATGCTAGCGATAGAGGCCCAAGTTGAGTTGCAGAAAATCATGGGCACAGTACTTAAAAATTAATGAGCAATTTTTATCTAGGAAAATCACTATGAAGAGATACAGCAAATTTTTAAAATTCACCGTACTTCTTTCGCTTACATTGTCTATAGGAATGTATTCTCTCAACTCAAGTGTTTGTTTTGCTGAAGACAATGGTCATGACGACCACGGGCATGAAGGTTCTGCTCATGGTGAAAAATCAACTGGAGGTCATCAAGGTCACGACGACCATGAGGGTCATAAAGGTGAACATGATGATCATGGAGATGAGCACGAGGAAGGTTTTATTGAAATATCAAAGGAAAAAGCTGAAAGAGCTGGAATAAGTATTTCTAAAGTCATCAAAGGCAACCTAGAAACAAGCCTTATTCTTCCAGGGGAGGTTGCTATTAATGGAGACTCACTTGTGCACGTAGCCCCTCGCTTTGAAGGTACGCTAAAGAAAGTTGCCAAACATGTTGGGGAGAAGGTTAAAAAAGGCAGCCTTTTGGCTACAGTCCAAAGCAACGAAAGTTTGTCTGTCTATGAAATCAGGTCTGAAACCTCTGGTGTTGTTATTGATAAGGATGCCTCTCTTGGAGAGTTTGTAACCAATGACAAAATTCTCTTCACGATTGCTAATTTTGATACTGTTTGGATAAACGCTGCCGTTCACATGAATGACCTACGCTCAGTTAAGAAAGGGCAAGTTGCTCTTATTCATTCAAAAACTACTAGTACTGCCCAACAAGGAGCTATCACCTACATTCGGCCAACACTGAGCAAAACCACACGCACAGCACTAGCTCGAATAGTGCTTGAAAATACCAAAGGTAAATGGCTTCCGGGAATGTTTGTGAATGTAAGCATCAGCTTGACCTCTGCTAACTCAAAATTGCTGATTCCATCTGAATCGGCTGTTTTTGTGAGCAACGAATATGTAGCATTCGTGAAAGCTACCGCGCCGGATGGAGAACAAGGATTTGAACAAAGAGACATTAAGATCGGGAAAGATAACGGAGTACTAGTTGAGGTTCTGTCAGGTCTTAAGCTTGGCGAATCGGTTGCAAGCGGTGAAACCTTTATCTTAAAAGCAGAGCTTGGAAAAGGTTCGGCCGAACACAGTCACTAAAGAGCTATAAGCACATGATGAATAAACTTATACACTTTTCAGTTCAAAATCGTTTTTTAGTTGTATTTGCCTTTGTGTTTATTGGCGCACTAGGAATCTATAATTTTCAACGCCTCCCCATTGATGCGGTCCCTGATATAACCAATGTTCAGGTGCAAATTAACACGAACTCTGAAGGGCTTTCTGCCCTCCAAGTAGAGAAGCAGGTTACATTTCCTATCGAAACCGCAATGAGCGGTCTGCCTAAACTCGAAGAAATTCGTTCTCTATCTCGATTTGGTTTTTCACAAGTTACAGTTGTTTTTGAGGACGGCACTGACATTTATTGGGCAAGACAGTTAGTAAGTGAACGGCTTGGGCAAGCAAGAGAAGCCATCCCCCCTGAGTTTGGTGATCCGAGCCTTGGCCCCATTAGTTCAGGATTGGGGGAGATTTTCATGTGGTCAGTCAATGCTGATCCAGATGCAAAAAAAGAAGATGGTTCTCCATATAAGCTAACAGATCTACGCACTATCCAAGATTGGATAGTTAAACCACTTCTTTTAACAGTCAAAGGGGTAACGGAAGTAAACTCTATTGGTGGGTTTAAAAAGCAAATTCATATTGAACCTTATCCAGAGAAGCTTATCTCATACCAGATGACTTTTCGTGATGTTTTAGAAGCGATTGAAAGAAACAATTCATTTGCTGGCGGTGGTTATATAGAACACCGAGGCGAGCAGTACATAATTCAAGCAAGTGGATTGGTAACAGAGCTAGATACGATTAGGGAAATACCAGTTCGTACCATAGACGGGACACCAATATATATTCGAGACATTGCCGATGTTCACTCAGGAAATGAATTAAGAACAGGGGCAGCTACACTAGACGGCGAAGAGGCTGTTATTGGAACCGCTATGATGCTTATCGGTGAAAATAGTAGAACTGTTGCACTTCAACTAGCTGAAGCACTAAAACAGGCTAACAAAAGTTTACCTGAAGGAGTCACCGCTACTCCGATCTATGATCGAACTAACCTCGTAAATGCAACTATCGATACGGTAAAGACGAATCTGATAGAGGGCGCACTCCTCGTCATAGCTATCCTCTTTTTAATCTTGGGAAACATTCGTGTGGCTCTTTTTGTCGCTGTATCTATACCATTATCGATGCTTTTTGCAGTTACAGGAATGGTTGAAAGTAAAATTGGCGGTAACTTGATGAGCCTTGGAGCAATTGATTTTGGAATTATTGTTGATGGCTCAGTAGTGATGGCCGAAAATATCATTCGTCGTTTTGCTGAGATGCAACGCAAGCTAGGGAGAACTCTATACAAAAAGGAAAGACTTAAACTAGCTTACGAATCTGCAAGCGAAGTAGCAAAACCTGTTCTATCAGGCGTTCTTATCATTATGATTGTATACCTGCCGATCCTTACTCTTACAGGAATTGAAGGGAAGATGTTTGTGCCAATGTCGCAGGTAGTTCTACTTGCTTTACTAGGTTCTCTGATTATCTCTTTTACGCTCATCCCAGCTTTAATTGCCCTGTTTTTAACGGGAGAGGTTAAGGAGGAAGAAGGAAAGGTTATCAGTTTTGGCAAGTCTCTCTACGGGAAAGCTTTAGATAAAGCGCTTGTGTATCAAAAGACGGTTGTTGGTGGAGCCGCGGCATTACTGCTGTTGACTGGACTACTTGCTTTAAACCTTGGAAGTGAGTTTGTACCATCTCTTGATGAACAAGATCTCGCTGTTCAAAGTTTGAGAATTCCAGCTACCTCTGTCTCGCAGTCAGTAAAAATGCAAAAAGAGCTTGAGAAGGCCATTTTGACTCATGAAGAGATTCAGACTGTTTTTGCTCGTATCGGGACAGCGGAAGTAGCTACTGACCCTATGCCACCAGGGATTGCTGACGGTTATTTGATGGTCAAACCCAGAAGTGAATGGCCTGACCCAAAAAAATCTAAGCTAACATTAATTAGCGAAATAGAAGAAACAGTGAGTGCATTTCCTGGTAACCTATTTGAGTTCTCACAACCTATAGAACTTCGCTTTAATGAGCTTATTTCAGGGGTTCGTAGTGATGTAGCTGTAAAAATTTTCGGCGACGATCTAGCTGTGCTGCGAGACAATGCTAAGAAAGTTGAGAGTGTGCTTAAAGGGATAGAAGGGGCTAGTGATGTGAAAACAGAGCAGTCCAGTGGACTTTCCACACTTCAAATTAAGGTAAACAGAGAACAGGTAGCCCGTTATGGAATCAATGTAGCTGATGTGCAGGATGTTGTTTCTCTAGCTGTAGGCGGAAAGCAAGCCGGACTTTTTTTTGAGGGAGATAAGCGTTTTGATATCGTTGTACGTTTACCTGAGAGCCTTAGAGAAAAGCTTGAGGTAATTAAGGAGCTCCCCATTCCATTACCTCAAACTGAAGTAGAATATTCAGGTTCAGTTCAACATAATTCAGAATATGATCCGAAATTTGTTCCACTCAACCTCTTGGCTGATATTAATTTAGTCGAAGGACTTAACCAAGTCAGTCGAGAAAACACGAAGCGCCGTATTGTTGTACAAGCCAATGTTCGTGGACGAGATCTAGGATCATTTGTTGAAGAAGCTGCTAAAGAAATTGACAACACTGTGAGTCTCCCTGCTGGTTATTGGTACAAATGGGGAGGGCAGTTTGAGAACTTGCAAAAAGCTAAAGCTCGGTTAATGCTGGTTGTTCCCGTTTCGCTATTATTAATATTTATCATTCTATTTTCAACATTTGGATCTGTAAAAGACAGTCTCCTTGTTTTTTCAGGTGTGCCATTTGCTCTAATCGGGGGGGTGCTGGCCTTGCTCCTACGTGGAATCCCTTTTTCAATATCAGCTGGGGTCGGCTTTATTGCGCTTTCTGGTGTGGCGGTGCTAGACGGTGTAGTGATGCTGTCTTTCATTAAGCAGCTACGTGCTGAAGGCAAAAGTATTGACCAAGCAGTAAGAGAGGGGGCATTAGTTCGTTTCCGACCAGTCCTCATGACTTCACTAGTAGCTGGTCTTGGGTTGTTACCGATGGCACTTGCTACTTCTACTGGCGCGGAAGTTCAGCGTCCTCTTGCAACTGTGGTTATTGGTGGAGTTTCCTCCGGTCTCATACTTACTCTTTTAGTTTTGCCGACTTTGTACAAACTCTTTCACAAAGAGACAAATGAAGAAGAAGCGCTTTAAAGAAAGAGCGAATACGTCCTTACGACGTTGGTTTCATCTCTCCGCTTTGTAGGCGCTTCATGTAGTCCTTCAGCATGCCGTATACTTTTGGAGCGAGAAACATACTTCCGATGATGTTTGGTAAGGCCATGCTAAGCAGCATTACGTCAGAAAAATCGAGAATGTCATTTAGGCGATTCACCGCGCCAAAAACTACTACCCCTATAAAAATAAGGCGAAATACAATGACGGATTTTACGCCGCTACCTCCGAGGTGGTCAAAAATGTAAATCCAGCCTCTCTCCCCGTAGTAACACCATGCAATCATGCTTGAGTAAGCAAAAAGTGTGATGCAGACAGTGAGTACGTAGGGGAACCACGGAATAACCGAACCGAATGCTTCAGAAGTGAGCAGGACACCTTTTAAGGTAGAGTCCATACCTGCGCTTTGTGCGGTGAGCTCAGCGTTCTCCCACACACCTGTGATTACAATCACGAGTGCAGTCATCGTGCAGACAATCATTGTGTCGATCACTGGGCCAATCATCGCGACGAGTCCTTCTCGAACTGGCTCGTCAGTCTTAGCCGCAGCATGAGCAATCGCGGCACTTCCCAAACCACCTTCATTTGAAAAAGCCGCCCGAGTGACACCCGTTACGAGCACTCCCACTAAACCACCAAACAAGGCGTTCTTAGAGAAAGCCATTCCGACAATTAATCCCAGAGCATGTGGGACTTCTGATAAATTTGAGAAAATGATGTAAAGTGACGCCAGGACGTAGATGATGCACATCGCAGGTACAATTCGTGCCGTCGCTGCTCCGATTCGTTTTATGCCGCCGAGAATTACCGCTCCCACAAAAACCGCCAAGACAATTCCCACAGTCAGTCGAGCGCCGTCCCCTAGAGCAAATGTATCAACGATTGATTGAGTTGCTTGGTTGGACTGAAACATATTGCCCGCCCCAAGCGCCCCGCCCATTGCCATTACAGCGTAGGCGATTGCTAAGAACTTGCCGAGAGGGGCTAATGATTTATGCAGGGAGCTTAGTCCGATATCGAGGTAGTACATCGGGCCGCCACTAATCGAACCATCGTCGTTAACTTTTCTGTACACTTGAGAAAGCGTGCAGCTGTTGAACTTCGATGCCATTGAGAAAATAGCGGCAATGAACATCCAAAACACCGCACCTGGTCCTCCGGTTTGTATCGCAACTGCGACACCGGCGATGTTTCCCAGACCAATTGTTGCCGAGAGCGCGCTCGTCAGTGCGCGGAAGTGAGAAATCTCTCCTTGGTCCTCCGGATTATCGAATTTTCCGCGCACGACTTGGATAGCGTGCGCAAATCCCCGCACGTTAATCCATCGATGAAAGAAGGTGAAATATATTCCGCCGAATAATAAAAAAGCGACGAGGAAGGGTACTGGAATAGTTTTCTGTTTTGCTACGCCAGAGGCATCGAGAACGGGCTCATCATTCTTATCGACTTCGTCAATCTGAATACGCCCGCCAGAGATATCAAAGAAGAGAGTAGCGAACATGAATTCATTGATGGCACGTAATCGGCTTCCTTCAGGCTCAGCCGTTGGAGCTGCCTCAACTTCAGCTGCTGAATCCGTGGCACTCTCCTCAGCAGCGACTACGCCTGGGAGACAAATC
>QIGM01000341.1 GCA_003230795.1 bacterium | reverse complement strand
TGTGTCAATCCTTCCTGCAGACTCTCGGCCTTAGAAGCAACGTATAAGGCTGCGCCCGCATTAAGAGAAACAATATCTCGGTAAGGACTCGCTTTCCCTTTAAGTAGCTCCTTTGCTTTCACGGCAGACTCCTCCGGAGACGCTCCAAGAACGTCTTCTATACTCACACGCTCAAGGCCAAAATCCTCAGGAGATATTGTATACTCTTGTACTGAACCTCCATTTAACTCTAACACTCGAGTTTCACTACAGACGCTAATTTCATCAATTCCGTCTTCACCACGCACGACAAGAGCTCTCTTCGAGCCAAGTTTAAGAAGAGTATCTGCAATCGTTGGAAGCATCCCCTTGTTACTCACCCCCATCAACTGCAAGCCCGCACTAGCTGGATTAGTCAGTGGTCCAAGAAAATTAAAAATAGTTCGAAAGCCTAACTCTCGCCGTAACAACGCAACTCTCTTTGTCGCAACGTGATGAGCTGGCGCAAACATAAAGCAAAAATTTGTTTGTTCTAAACAAGAAGTCAGGGAATCGGGAGATAAGTCCATCCTTATGCCTAAGGCCTCTAATAGATCAGCGCTACCACAGCGACTGGTTGCACCACGATTGCCATGTTTTGCCACGGCTTGACCAGCCGCCGCGCAGACAAATGCCGAAAGGGTTGAAGTATTGAAAGTATCGTATCCACTACCGCCCGTACCGCAGGTATCAAGTAAGTCTGTATCTGTCGGGCTCGCCACCGGTGTCATGTGATCTCGGAGCGCTCGAACTCCTCCCGCTAGTTCTTCACTAGTCGGTAGGCGAGAGCTTGTCGCATACAAGTAAGCGCCAATCTGCGCATCACTTGGAGCACTGTCATCGCTTCGCATAAACGAAGAAACGACTTCGTAGTTCTCAGCCTCTGTCAGCGCTTCGCCGCGAGCCAGTTTTTTTAGGATAGGAATCATTTCAACCTACTAAACAGGAGCAAAATCTCTAATTCGAAATACAGATATAGCTCAGAGTTCGCTAGGAGGGAAAGCTTAGCGTGAACGTGCCCTTTCGTTAGCTCTTCACAATAACGATAGGGTTGTGCAAAGGGCGCACTGCGGCAAGTTGAAACACACGAAATATCACGTCTTTATCAAGGACGGTATTCGCGGGTAGAATGAGTTTACCGTCTAGTGAAACCAGCGGTTGCGCAAGGCACATGCCGGCAGTGAGATTGAAGAGATGAACTTCTTTCGTCGATACGTCGGAGTAGAGTTCGGTGGCCCGCGCTTGAGCCGTCTCTAGCTCGAGTCGACGCTCTGCCTTCTGGTGTCTTGTCAGCGAACGACGAAAGGCATTCGCATCGGGATCTTGATGGAGCACAGCTTCAGCGATAACCCGCCCCATTCCGTCTTTAAGCTCCTTCGTTGTTATCATGGAAGTATCTCGAAGAGAGCGAAGCGCACGATTTGCGCCAAAATGATTGAACCTGCCATAACGCCAACAAGCTCTATCAGTCGCTTCTGCAAGAATCACAACTTCAGCAGCAGCACGGACCTCCTTTGGAATATCTTCACCGGTAGCCCCAATGATACTGGCAATCGCCTGTATTACCTGCGCGGCATCATCGTCCTCTAGCTTTTCGCTCACTATATCTGCGCTACTCCTGAAAGCCGCGGCTACCTTTTCGCTAAGATTTGAAGAGTCTCTTCGGAATAGATCAAACTTCAATCCCACGTCACCGCCGCGAGCAAGGCTCCAATTCAGCATCAGCGCACTAGTTCGTATCTTGTCATCAGCAGCCCCAAGGTTGTTCGAATTCGCTAGTGCTGAGGAAAGATAGCCTGTTCTTCGCGCGTGAACTCCTAGCCAATCATTTGCAGTGGTCATCGCATCAAGGGCTTTTTGTAAATTCGCTTTTCGAGGATGATCAGGAAGTAAGACGTCATCATCAAAAGCCGCAAGTGAATCAGCATGAAGCAAAAACACACCCCCGTGCCCGGAGGATATTTTACTTGGATCAGTAAACGTAAGTGAACGAGCCGTTTGATCCGGCGTTAAGATCTCCTCCGAATCGCCAGCTTTTGCCTCAGCAAAGCGCTCAAAGAGTTTATCGATACTGAATGGATAGTCGACCGCTATATAACGGTAGAACTTTTGTTGCACCGAATGGTAGTGCTCACTGGCTCGCTTTCCAATAAAGACTAGAGGTCTGCTATAGAGTTCTTTTGCAGTGGTCAGCTCTATTACTCGCTCTGAAACTTCAGCCTCACTAGATGAGGCATCGAGGATGCAAGCAGCTGGAGTTTTCTTCTGCGCCAGTTCGCAGGCAGCCGAAACGTCGCGCACAATATGCACGTTGAAGTTGCGTTTCTTAAACGCCGCGATTAACTCCTCATGTTCTTCGCTTCGTCCGCGAATATATATTATGTCGTTCTTCATTTTATGAATGCTGAGCTAAGTACCTAACACTTATACCTTTCGACATATTCGGCCCCTGGCTAAAGCATTGAACACACGAGAGAACAACTCGGACGTAGCCCTTGATTTAGGCGAATATGTTCAGTTCTGGATGTTTTTAGTACTAGGAGTCTTGGCGTCGAGCAGCTTGTAGCTCTTCAGCAAGACGAAACAACTCAGCGCTATGCCTTGCCGTTTGGTTCATGCCTGAGGTGAAACGGGCGTTTTGTCCGTACTCCAGACCAATGGTTGCGTAGGCAGAATAGAGCGAAGAAGCTTCCGGATTACTCCTTGCTAAAAGCCCTGATGTTTCTGATCGCTGCTTACTGAGAACACCGTAATAGGACTGAGAAAGATTACCTTTCCCTGCTTTGTAGTCACTAATGTGCTTTTCAAGATTACTCACTTCCGAGTTACCGGAAAGTGACACGACAGCTGCAGGTTCTTGTAAGGAAGAGGGACTTGCTTGTTTCTGTTTCGCACTACCGTCGATAATACTCTCGTACTGCGCAATCGCATTGGCGCTAAGTAAACTAGTATTAAGTCGAGACAGAAGAGACATGTGCATCATTCCTTTGCCGAAGCAGACGCTGCGTAGTGTGTATCCACTAATATAATCGAACGAGATAGGGCTGAGCTTGAGCTATATTTCCCTAACCTCTTAATCTTATTACCTTAAATTTCCAGACTGAAATCGGATTCCTGGCATTTTCTCCAGTGATCTTCAGCAAGTAGTCGCTCCGATCTGGCTGAATTGCTATGTTCTCGTCGATGATATCCAAGCTAAAAAATCGCTCTGGTTTTACCCTTTGCACCTTACTGCTCCTCTTCTTCGGTCTCCTCTACCAATTACAAGTTAGTGCTGCCCCACGCACTTGGATAGGGATGGAAGGACTAAGCTGGCCGACCGAGGCCTCCTGCTCCGCAGAGAGTCTTGTGAAAACGATAGCAACTCGCGCGTTCACACTCTCGGCCGGAAGTTCTACTACCGCAACAAGCTGCCGCTCTAACTACTTTGTTCCTAAGTCTGAAGAACTCTCAGTTGCTACTGCAAGTAACGCGGTAAGCGGTGATTCGTTTTTCCTTGAAGCGATAGACGCACAAGGCGTCTCTTTGGCGAAAACTCCGATCTCACCAAGCTCTGATTGGAGGGAGCACACCTTATCGTTAGGCGACGTTGCCAACAAATCGATTTCGCTCGTTCTTAGTCAACACAATCTCGCTAAGCCCGGAGAAAAAGTAAGCGTGCGAAGCCGAGTCGAATACTACGATAGAGCGATACCAGCACAAACTTCTCTTCCCTGGCTGCTACTTATTGCCCTACCACTAGCTACGGGCGCTTTGTTGTTCTTCTTTCTCTTCGTTGCTCAAGCCTCGAATTTAAAGTTCGCCGCTTTTCTACTTTTTTCCACTTTCGTAGTTCACTTCCGGCAAGAGGTGTTCTTCTACTGGGACGAATGGCATGTCTTAATGCGATACGCAAAAATGGGCTGGGGAGGAGCGATTTACACTCACAACGAACACTTTTTGCCCTTGTTTTTCGCGTTCTACCAGGGACTCGCTCGAGCTCTCGGCGACTACTATCTACTGTTCATTTTCATATCGCTCTGCATTCATTCGCTCAACGCTTGTTTACTCGCAAGACTTCTCGAACGCCTTGCCGGAGACTGGAGTCATCGGCGAGAGGCCTCACGCTTACTCGCCTTTCTTTTTGCCCTAAGCGCTCTTCACGCGGAAGCACTCCAATGGGCCTTTGAAGCTTCACTTCTCTTGGCCCAAACGACCTGCCTATACGGATTACTACAGGCCTGGGACGGTGTGACGACTCGTTCTCCCAAGAAGCTCTTCGTCGGGGCACTTTCATGCGGGCTATCGCCCTTATTCTTTGGCAACGGATTCGCGACCGCTTTTCAATTAGCCGCAGTGCTTTGTCTCGGTGCTCTTTTTGTTGAAACTCAAGGTCGAGATTCACACGCGCGTGCTCGATTAAAAAAACGATTTAGATGGTGCTTCGCTGCTTTGAGCAGCAGTGCATTTGTCTTTGCTGGAGTTGCAGCACTCTATATCTATTTTCGCGACGGCTCAGGCCACACCGTAGAGGACGCACGTCCCTTTGAGAATCTTGACGCCGTAGTTGAATATCTTATTGTAGGAACAGGCCTAGGTACCATTCTGCGCGGAATTGGACTCTACCCTATTCTTCAACCTGCAGCCGCTCCGATAGCACTCACGCATCTGCTACCATGGATTCCATTTCTCGATTCCTACAAGGCAACTCCGGATCTAGTATTTGGCTGGATTGGCATCCTGACCGCATTTGTTCTTCTTCTCGTTTCATGCACACGAGGCCAAGCCGCAAAAACTCTTCGCATCACTGCCATTGGTCTAGTGTTTATGGTCTCTGCTCTTTTGCTACCAGCCTTCGGTCGATGGCAACTAGGTGCGCAGCAGTCGCTTTCACTTCGCTACCATTACCCGGCACTTTGCGGTCTCTGTATTTTTCTTTTACCACTCTTTTGTCGCATGCTTCGTCTTGCTTACGAGAAGCACAACAGACTACTTACTTCCGGACTAATCAGCATTCTAACTCTCTCTGTTTGCGCCCAACTAAGCGCAGCAGCATTTTTCCATCACTTCACCGCAGCCGGAAGAAGCAACCGCGAGTTCATTTCTCAAATGCAGAGTTGGAATGAATTCAGAACGGCGAGCCCGAAAAAAATCTCCTGGGAAGGACATAAAACGAAAAGCTCTGGCTTGCAGCCTCTCATGCCACCAAATCTCACACCTGGCATGCATCCCGACGATATTGCAAAGGTGATACATTGGCTCTCACCAGATAAATATCAAGGATCATAGGCTCTGCTACTAGTTTTACACTGCGTTGAAAAACTTAAGCAAAGGATGGCGAGCTTCGCACGATTCGAGAGAAGGGCCCTTTGCGCCTCATCAAAGACGAGTAGCTCGACGTTGCACGCCTGCTTCAATCGTACGTGTACTGCGATTCCCCTGGCATCGCTGCATACAGCAACCGCTTCGAAGTTTCCAACGAAGCGGCGCCGCAGGCACACGTCCCAACAACTCAATACCTTAGTCTTGGGTTGTCGGAAAAAACCAATCGATGTCCATAATCATTCCCATCAACATTTGGAATGAAGCCGCGAGGTCGAATTCCGATACGTTCTCGTTCGGGAGGTGCGAACCGTTTGGACAGCGCGTCAAGATCAAGAAACCCGGAACACCAGCTGCCATGATATTAGCCACGTCATGGCGAGCGAAGCAGGTCATCTTGCGCGTCGGAACGTCGTAATATTGCGCAAGTGAGAGCGAATTCGCGATTAGGCGTTCGTCGCAATCAACCGTACCGCCAGAGGCACTTCGTCTGAAGGTTACTTCAACTTTCTCCTCCTTAGCGATCTTCTGCCAGGCACGTTTTACTTGGTCGAATAAACGTCCCTTACGCTCGGTGTCGATGTCTCGGATCTCCAGATGAATCTCAACCATGCCAGCGATTTGGGTTCTTCCTCCGGGCCTCGGTTCAGCATCCGTAATCGTCAGACGATGTAAGGACTTCTTTGCCGAGAAAATTCGAGATATATTGTTGGCGATCACCTGCATTTTAGCCGAAGCCAACAATGCGTCTTGACGCGCCGAAACCAAATCTCTGACCGGGATCGATTCTCCTTTAAACGGCTCCACCATAGGTGTCGCTCCGGAATGTCCAGATTGCCCGTTGATAATCACCGTCCAGCGATCAGGACCTGCAAGACACGTAGCGACTCCGAAAGGTGGGTTTGCCCCATCTGCGGTGTCCATCGGCATGGAACGCCCTTGCTCGATGTGAACTTCGCCTACAGCGCATCGCTGTTGAGCCAAGACTTCCCAGTCGAGATCGAAAATTTTGTTCAGATCTCGAAAAATGGGTTCGGGTAAGGGTTTTCCTTCCCTTTTGGCATGTTTGCGTGCGCGATAGCTTGCCAACGTTTCCTCTCGGCCAAGCAAGTCAGTCATTGTGGTTCCTTCACGATTCTTCATGTCGAGGAACTGCGCTGGCTTGATACGATCGATGATCACGGATGAGCCGACCGTGCCGACGCCGAGTTCGTCTGCTTCTTCCCCGCGATAGCAGGAAATTAGCAAGTTGTGACGTAATCTATGCTTCATGATGCCCAGTGCTCGAACGACGCTGGCGGCGAGAGCGAAACCGAGTCGACCGTCGTAGTTTCCACCATTTTTAACGGTGTCGGCGTGACAGATCAATTCGATAGCTTTTGCTTTGGGATCGGTTCCTTCCAACAGGAAGTACGATTGTCCCAAGACATCTTCGCTCCGCTTGATCACTGTTGGACCGAGCTTTTTAGCCATCAGCACTTTAGCCATGCGATTCATGACCCACAGTTCGTTTGTCGACCAACTGCGTACGTGAAGGCCTCCGCCTTCTGCATCACTCAGTTTTCCGATTTCGCCGAGCAGCTGCAGCGCGCCGCTAACCCACGTCCAGTCGAAGGGAAACTCTTTTGGTGAATCTCGTTTCGTCCGTGGTAGTTTGGGTAGAGTTGGCATTGGAACCTTTCTTTTGCCCAGGACAGGCAGTAAAAACCAAGGCGCCGAAGCACCTTTAAATAACGAATTGGAACCCTGATTAGAGGTTACAGTACACGTACGATCGGCACAGCATGCGTCAGTGTCGATTCGTAGACACGTCTACTCAAACAAAGGTGTGGAGAAAGAAGCTAGTGCAGAACAACCCCAGAACCTATTACTGGATAGCTCCTTGTTTAGATGAGCTACCCTTGCTCCCATCCAGTGCTGTGCGAACTTTGTCGGCTAGCACATCTGGACCGAAAGGTTTTGGTAGAAAAGGTATTCCGTACTTTAAAATGTTTTTAGGAATAGTTGAATCATGCGTACAGCCAGACATCATCAAGATCTTCATGTCCGGTTGCTGTGCGATGATTTTCTCATACAACTCGAAGCCGTTTACGTGCGGCATTACAATGTCGGTGAGAATCAAGTCAATCCGTCGCTCAGACGCTGCAAGCAATTCCAATGCTTCTCCGCCATGTCGCGCCTCAATGACCTGATAGCCTTTCTGTTCAAGCGAGTAGCGAACTAGCTCGCGAACAGCGACTTCATCTTCTACGACGAGAATCGTCTCGTTCCCGGTACCTACTTTCAGTTCGGCGCTCGCTTCTTCAAGCGTCGCACCTTCTTTTGCCGGCTTGAAATAGACCGAGAATTCGGAGCCTTCGCCGAGCTTTGACGCCACGGAAATTCTACCGCCGTGTTGTTTGATGATTCCGTAAACTGTTGAAAGCCCTAGTCCGGTTCCACCTTTCTTTGTGGTGAAGAAGGGTTCAAACAAGTGAGCTCGCGTCTCCTCACTCATACCGTCGCCGGTGTCGCTCATTGTGAGCACCAAGTACTCTCCTACTTTGAGAGGGTAGTCGGAGGCCGTGTTGTTCCCATCGTGCATCACGTTAGAAGTGACGATGCGCAGTCTTCCACCCGATGGCATTGCGTCTTTGGCATTCACCGCAAGGTTCATTATGATCTGTTGGAGCTGTCCGGGATCCACTTCGACGAACGGAAGATCTTCGGCAAGATCAGTTTCAAGTCTGATGTTTTCACCGATCAAGCCCTGAATGATGCCGATCATGTGTTCAATGGCGTCGTTAAGCTGCAAGACTTTCGGTTGCACCACTTGGCGTCGGCTTACTGTCAATAGTTGCTGGGTAAGCGAGGAGGCTGCCTCGCTTGCATCTCCAATGGCTTGGACTCTCTTCAGGTTTGGATCCTCTTTATCCATGTGAGAGAGCAGCATACTGGCGTAGCCAGAAATAACCGTGAGTAGATTATTAAAGTCATGCGCGACACCGCCTGCGAGACGGCCGACTGCTTCCATCTTTTGTGACCAACGCAGTTGCGTTTCGAGCTGTTTACGCTCGGTGATATCGATGTTCATTCCAATAGAGCCGACAATCTGGCCGGTAGTATCTCGAAGCGGCGCTGCTCGCACTTCAAGCCAGCGGACTTCGCCGTCTCGACGGGTAATCTCAAGCTCATACTCTTCAGCACGCCCTTTCATTCGTTGCTGGTAGCGCTCGTGCATGACCTCAATTTCCTTGGACATGTCACGTTTCGCGTTCTGAAAGAACACTTCATAAACCCTTCGTCCGAGGATTTCGTTTTTTGAAAATGCGGTGATTTCGCAAAAGCGCGAGTTGCAATACGTCAGGTGACCGTCCTTGTCGGCTATAACGAGTCCTTCAGCAAGACTCTCCAAAATGCTGCCGTAACGGGCTTCTGTCTTATCGACCCGCTCCTCAAGTTCGACGACTTTTGAAATTAGATTATGTTCAGCCCGCGTGCGACCGAGATAGTTAGCAATCAAATCTGCGCATTCGGTAAGGAAAAGTAGATCATCTTCAGCCCACACAGGAGTTGAGGCTTCGGAATGAGCCAATATGAATCCGATAAGTGAGCCGTGGTAACGAAGCTCAGTTGCAACAAAGGATCCAATTCCTTGTCGATCAAAATCGCGCCGCTCCAAGGCTGCGTCTTTTGGAATATCAATCCAGTCGGACACGCACACTTGGGAGTGCTTTTTTAGTTCTGGGAAAAGCCAAGGAAAGGTGTCACGAGAGGTGTTGAGCACTCGAGACTCTGGTTTGTGTTCTTTCTCCGCCCACTGATGAGCGATGCTGGGAAGATGCTGCCTAGATGAACAAATGATGACCTGACAGGTATCAGTTCCGCTAAGCTCAGCGATACGATCAAGAAGAGGCGGCCATTCCTCGGGTTCGTGCCCGTCGAAGGAACGATTACAAATCGCGGCCAGTTCAAAGAGGCACCGGTCGAATTTTGAGTCGGCTCTGTTCATGCAGTACGCACCTGCTCTCTTAATCCGGTAATACGCATGTCGTCGAAGACCGAAGCTTTGAATTCAGAGCCTCGCAAACATACATAAATTCGTTCAGTTTTTACCGTAATGCTTTAAAAAAGTAAAAAATCAGCAGCCTTAGCTTATTTGTCACCTGTCTAAATAGCTAAAGTAGCTAAAGATTTTCCTAACTACGATTAGCCTCAGTACACGACTGAGAAGAGCAGTGGATGGCGACCGTACCAAAAACCGTTCGACTCAGCCGAGTTAGAAGTCGACTAGCAAGAAGCTGGTTCCTGAATTATCTCAGAAATTGGCAAGCTCCGAGCGAGTTGTTCAGGACTCCAACCGCGCTGAATCGCCTCACAAATTGGGAGCGCGAGGCGACTGATCATAGACACGTAGGGATCGGCCATACGCTCGTGCATGTGCTTCAAAAAGAGCGCTGCCTCAGCCTTCGTTTCCAGACTTTTCGTGATGTTCCACATCGGACGTCCTTCCGATTGGGCAAGCGCTACTCCACGATCGAATTCTTCGTCGATACTGTGGAGGACGATGCCAACTTCGAGCACGTCTTTGAGCAACATCAACTGATAAGGTTGCGGTCCAGCGAACTCATTCGGCCATTCGAACTCATCGAGCGTTTGGTACTTCGGCGAGGGATGACTGTTAAGCCACCAGCCGTTTACATGATCGATAAGCGGTCGAATAACTCTCCAACCAAACCCGGCCATTAAGGTAAGGTCGATCTCACCTAGTGAGAACAACCAGGGTCGAAATGCGTCGATGTGAATCGATCCGTCAAAGGTCGAAACACTGCGAGCTGCGGCGAGTTTCAGGCATTCTTCTCTATCGCCATGAAACTGACCGAACTGTTGAAAGCGATTCGCGGCCTTTCGTCGTGAATCGAGTAACCATCCGACTATGACGAAGTGCTTGCCTAAGGGGCCATTCACGATGGCGTTTGCAAGCGCAAGTATACGTGGTCCTTCTCCTACGAGAAGAACGCGTATTCGATGACGCATGCGTTCTCCTTGTTTATAGAGTTTGGACCGGCGTAGCCGGAGTGTGACAGACACGTCGACACCGCAGTTCTGCACTTACGCTTTTTGCGCAAGTAGCGACTGCGGTGCCGACGGAACACACTTTGAAAACCTGTGTTTTGCATCCACTACTGCTTCTCGGGTGGTGCAGAAGCATCACTCGAAAAGCTAGTAGGACTCTTCCCAATACAAACAGCGTAAGGAGCAGGTAACCGAGCAATCCTCGACGGCCAAAAAAACCACAAGGATCTGCGTATACTAGCATTAATCAACTAAGAAAAACAGATTACCGTCAAGTTTGTGATAATTAACGCCACTGCTGCCGGAGCAAGTCCGGTTTCTTCAACGATACTCTTGCTTTGTAGTCGGACTTCAGGCTGTTCTTTGAATGCGTTCAATACCTTAAGTGCGACTGGCGATAGATCGCGAAAAGTCAAATAGTGCTTTCGGTAAAAATCAAATGAACTAAAAACTAAGTGTGTGTGGCATCTCTTCACAATCGAAGAAAGTATTGCTGAACTTAATCGCTGCTTCATC
>QIGM01000087.1 GCA_003230795.1 bacterium | reverse complement strand
GATCTGCTCTGTATAAAAACGCTAAAATTTCAGCCACAGCTCGAAAAGTCTCCGGGGGAATTTCAAAGCCCACATCCAACTTCCCCAAAATGTCAGCCAAAGCATCATCCTGCCGAATAGGAACGTTATGCTCCTCCGCAAGGGCTAATATCCGCTGCGCGACTTCGCCGGCACCGCTTGCGACCACGCGCGGCGCTTCGCCCTCAGCATATTGCAGAGCGATCGCTTGTTTGCGTTTATAAGGATTCTTTGGCGGCGCACTCACAGGACAAGGACCGCATTCACATGATAGGAAAAATTCGAATGGCGTTTGAGACTATGGGTCCAACCGCCAACCGCCGGTTCGTGGAACCTCTTCGGGATCATCGCCAAAAAGCAAACGATTACTTCGCTCATAATCCTCTAATGATTCCCGAAAGCTTAGGGTCACTCTATCAGCGTATTGGTCTACAAAGTAATTCGCCGAACAATCCGCGTGCTCTAAGGCCCGATTAAGGTCTCTATCGACTGGTTGAAGCTTATCACCGTTGGTAATAAAGGCCTGCCTAAATTCTCGGTAGAGATCGTCAGCGGTAGTATCCGTGTTCCAGTGCATGGCTTCAATTATCCGGTGCGCCCTGGAGCGTCTCCCTTCTCGAAGCACTATAAATCGAGCTACAAACGCAGTTCTTTTCGCTACTGCTCGCACTTCTTCCGCAACTTCCTTTCTCCCAGCTCTTCCCGCTGGTAAAGGCGGTCTATAGTTCTCTTGCTGCTGATTCACGTCCTTAACTACCCTTACGCTTACTACTACAAAAAAGACCAGCAAAGTTCTCTGCGCCAATAGGCCTGCTTATCACTTCGTATAAGTAATAATCGGCATTGCGCCATCTTTTCTAAAGGTAGTATCCTACTGAAGTAATCAACTATAATTGCTGGTCTTTTTACTCGTTAACCCTTTTCTCTGGATTAAGTTCCCTATGAAACTCTCTCTTAGATTGCTTTCTTTCTCTCTTATCCTTCCTTTCGCTCTTGAGCTTCCTCTTGCTAAAGCCCAAGTCTCAATAAGTTTGGGAGTGCAAGAACTCTATGACGACAACGTCTTTTTAGAGAACGATCGTCGTCGCCCAGCCCCCTTCGTACTTAACGGAGCGCTTGATGAAGATATCAGTGACGGCGACCTAAGCGTTTTCTACAGCGACCAAGCTGACGGCGACCCAGATGATGACTTCATCACTAACGTTTCAATCGATATATCGACAGATGTGCCGCAAGTTGCGGACTACGCCGATGTGAATCTATCTGGAAAGCTCGGTGGATTATTCTTCGCCGAATTCTCAGAGCAGAACCGAATCACGGTCGATGCACTCTTCGGTGCTCGACTATCAGACCTTATTCTACCTAGACCCTATATGATCTCACTCTCCTCAGAGATGAGCTCTGACTCAGATGATATTTCGGTGGCAGAGGGAACCGCCTCTCGCACGACTCAATCACTGACTACGGTGCTTCGCGCTGGAATCCAAGGAATGCAGCTTTCATCAACGAGCCTTTTTGACCTTGGCTATACCGGCGCCTATCACCTCTTCTTAGGTGAGTTCCTTTTCGATGATGATGAGGATAATCGCTTTGAAGAGAATGGTTCGGATTACAACACTCACACCGCGAGCACTAAATACACCAAGATCCTCTCACCTAAATTGCGTGCCGGTATTGATGGTAGTATCGGAGTACACCTTGTAACCGATGTTGAAGGCGGCGACTCCCTTTCCAAGGTGCCAGATGAAGAAGATGACCTAGCGAATAGAACAAACGGCTCCGCCAATCTCTTTACTCAATATGACGCCTCCGAGAAGCTAAAGCTTAGCGGATCGGCCGGTATCTTCTTAACTTCCTTCCACAACGACCAAGGCATCAGAGAAACAACTGTTATTGGCAAAGACGGCGAGCCAATAACGATTAGCTCTCAGCGCGAGGACGATGAGACCTCATTTACCTTCTCTGGAACTGCCGACTATATCTTCGAGCCAGGAACCATTCTCGGACTTGCCGTCAGACAAGAGGTTGGCACCGATATTGACGGCGATAGCATATCGGTGCGCTCCGTTTCTGTAAACGGCGTAAAAGGAATCGGCGACCGTATTAAGCTCGATGGCGCGTTTACATTTATTCAGTTCTCGGAGACGGACAATGTTTCAGACCCTTCTGACCGAGTGGAGTTCTCGACCAGCGCGAGCTACCAGCTCACTCAGTTCAGTGCAATTGTGCTGGGGTATAATTACGTCACTCAAAGTGCTGACGAGAATGACTTAGAAAGAGATCTTCGATTTAGAGCGCAGGATTACGAAGCTAACCGAATCTTTTTGTCCGTGAATGTTGGACTGGTTGGTCTGCCGTTGTAGTAAAAACGGTATCAGTAAAAACGGTATCAGTTCCCACTTACCCCTTTTCCCTTCTGCACTTAAAGCGCAGAAGGAAAAAGGGGTAAGTGGGAACTGATACCGTTTTTACACAAAAAAAGCGACGGGGAGAGAGGCCCGCCGCTTTCGATACACTCCAGCCACTTTTGAGAGGTTACTACTTTAAAATCTATGCAAGGTTAATGATTTCGTTCAGCAAATCATCGATGTTGGTAATGATTCGTGCAGAACCCTGGAAACCTCGTTGCAATGAAATCAACTTAATGAAGTCTCCCGCGATATCCGCAGTTGATAGCTCCAAGGCTCCGGATTCTAGCGACCCAAATGTTCCAGTGTTCGGGGTTCCGATTACTGGTTCACCAGAACGACTTGTTTGAGCGAAGAGAGAGTTACCGACTCGACTCAAGCCTTCAGCGTTTGCAAAAATTGCAAGAGAAACCGTTCCAATCGAAGCAGTTTGCCCGTTGTCAAGCTGCGCAAATAGTGTTCCGTCAGGCTCAACATTAAATCCAATTACACTACCAGAACCTGTTCCGTCCTGAGAGATTGATTGGATGTTTGAGGCAGATGCGAACTGAGTAAAAGGGGAGAAATTAATCGCGACATTCCCCGCACCTGATCCATTGTTCCATTGGATGTTGTTTGCATTAATAATATCATCTAGCGGTGAGGCTTGAGTCCCGTTGCTTCCAAACTGAAGCGTAACATTCCCAATTTCGATGGCTTCTCCAGCTGTTCCGCCGGCTATATCAGATCCATCAACAACCGTGCGCACATCCCAGTTGTTTGTTCCACCGCCTGGTCCATTATTATAAAAGTAAGTTGTGACGGTATGCTTTCCTCCAAGCGAATCAAACACATCCACGAAAGTAGAAAAGTTGGCATTAGCGCTAAAAGCGGAGAGTTGGACACCAGCACCCGCGGTCGCAGTTCCTGCCGCGGGGTAGTCCGCGATTACGGTTTGCACATCACTCTCCGCATCAAGGTTTCCAGCAATTGTAATCGTGTCCGATTCAACCGAGTCCTGCGCTCGAACGTTAACATTCAACGGCTCAAGACCACCTGCAGCACCGGCTGGAAACCCAAGGACCTGTAGACCATTTTGGTCCAGCACGTTTCCGTCAGTATCGACTTGAAAGTTCCCTGCTCGCGTAAAGAATCTTGATCCACCCGCACCCGGGTCAGAAACAACAAAGTAACCATTACCATCAATCCCGATATCGAGACCCCGGCCGGTAAACTCAAAAGTTCCTTGGTTTAGAATAGGCGTAGTAGAAATAATACTAGAACCAGAACCAGTCGAGACCGCACCCGCACCGCTCAATGAGCCCGCAAGTAAGTCGACAAAATCAGGACGAGATTGCTTAAAACCAATGGTATTTTGGTTCGCAATGTTATCTGCTAGAACTGAAATTGCAGTTCCGTTAGATTGAATTCCGGCTCGGCCGGCAAAAAGACCATCAATGATACTTGGCACAGTCGATTCCCTCCACAACTGAGAGTGTTAATACTCAGAACATCCACAACCACCACCTTCTAGGCCGAAAGACCTGATGACCCACCTTTCTTCATCACCGGACGAAGACTACTACTTACTACTAGCTATTTCCTTTCTGCACTTCGGTAACTTGGTCAAGAGCGACTTCTTCACCACCGACTAAGAGTCGTGGTTCTGGCTCGAGCACAAATCCTTCTACCGTTCCGGTAACTTTGCTCTCTAGGTCAACAAACTGCCCACCTGAATCTACTGATACTACTCTTACGTCATACTTTCCGTCTTGTAGTCCGTATTGCGCCAGGGATAATACATTCCTTCCTGATTCAATGTCCTCTACGGTGAAGCGCCCTGCATTAGCACCACTCTCGTCTGTGAGATCTAGTCTGATTGATTGTGTTCCTGGAGGAACATTAACAATCACATTTGAATTCTTATTCGCTGGCTGCTCTCCGTTGAGCACTACTTCATGACCGAGGTATGATGCCATGGAGCCAACTGGGTTTGAGGAATCAACACTACCTCCACCCTGAACCGCTTCTCGAATTCCAATAAGCTCATCGAGTTGACTAAACTGTGCAAGCTGCACCGCGAACTCTTCGTTACTCATTGGGCTGAGCGGATCTTGATTTTCTAGCTGTGCGACTAAAAGCTGGAGAAAGCCTTGGGTATCTAGCGTCCCGTCGCTTCTCTCTTCAGCCTTTTTTACCGGTTCTTCGCCAATTTTGGTTGGCGTAATCGGTTTGGGCCCAGTTATTGTAGAATCGTCTGCCATTTTCGTTCTATTCTCTAATAGTTATTACGCAACCCAGCCTGCTTCTGCCGCCCCACCGCGATTGCCTATCGTAGCCACATTATCTTGTATACTAGCATGGCCTTCTTCTCTATTACCGGAGAATCCACGCTCTTCACTACCTTGGCTACCTTGTTGATTTAAAAACTCGTTAAACTGATACATCTCACTCTCGCTGCGTTCTTGTCCAAGGCTAACATGAATATTCTCAGCCTTAATTCCAATCGCGCTCAATGCATGCGTTAGTTCAGACACTCTACTTCGTAGAGCAGTCTCAACTTCTTGCGATTCGGGGATAATTCTCGCATACACTTGACCCGCTTTATGAGTCACCCGAACCATCATCGCTCCTAAACGTGGTGGGTCTAATCTCACCACCATCGTATTGCCGTTCCTGCTGGCGTTTGCATCTTTGAGCAACTGCTTTACTTGCTCGACTACTTTATCCTGCTCACCTTTCGGCAACTGCTGGGGCTTTGCTTTCGTCTTCCCGGACTCTGCTGCAAGCTTCCCTTTTTCACCGCTTGAGCTAATTGCATTTGCGTTTCCTGCAAGCAATCCGCCTCCTGTCCTGATACTGCCTTGTTGGAATACCTTATCCGCCAAGTTCTCTGGTCTTAGAAGGGACCCTAACTGAAACCTCAGTGATTGCTCCGCGTCGCTTCCCTTAGGAAGAGCTGCTTGCTGCAACGCTCCGTTTACTACTGGAGTGTTAAACACTGGTTCCGGCGTATCGCCTTCTTCACTACCGACTTCTCTAGTTGAGCCTTGAAATAACTGCTTTAGCTGAGCTTCCGTTTTTACTTCTGGTCCTACCTTTCCAGCAGTCTCTTTTAGCGCTCCGTCCTGAAGTGCTGCTACCTGCTGTTCCAATTCCTTTGGCACGCTCATGTCTACTTTCTGTCGCTCACTACCTATCACTTCTTGCTTCGGCGTCCATGCTTGATTGTTCTGGCCTTCTTGGCTGTCAGATCCAATCATCCGCTCCTGCCGTTCTACTATGCTGTCCGTTGCTACCTGCTCAGTCTGAATTTCGGGCGTCCCCTGCCCTGCTGTCGATTCCTTCTCTACTACTTCCTGGACCATCCGTTCGGTCTCAGCTTCAACTGCTTGAAGAAACTCTTCCTCTGAGGCTTCTTCGACTACAACTTCTTCTACTGCCACTTCTTCCTTTGCTACAACCTGCTGCTCTTCCTGAGTATCCTCATCGAGGTAATCTTCCTCTACCTCGGCTTCACGCTCCTCATCAACCGGCTGCTTCATCTGCACCTCGGTTCCTACTGGAGCCGGAGCAAAACTGAGCGGATTCATATCGATCCCCGCAGAGCCCTGCATCCCTATTAAATCTTTCAGCACCTCAGAGAACTTCGCACCGTCTGTGCTTGGCTCCTGATTGCTTCCCCCGTTTTCGGCTGCAAGCTGAACAGCTGCATCCTGACCTATTGATAGAGTTCTCAAACTCATTCCTCCCCACAATACTGCTCAGTTCCACCACCTCCACACAGAGATTAGAGCAAGAGTCTTGCCAGGGCTGAATTTAAGGCCAAGAGGAGATTATATCTTTTATTATCAGAGGGTTAACTTCGGCTACTTTTCTCGGCGAGACGGCAAGAAACTCCCACTAGGCAAGTTTTGCCGGTAATTTCGACCGGTTAAACGAAGTAATCAGTAAGAACGAGAGGAGGCAGAGTATTTGCCCAACCTAAGCCCTCCTCCTCAGAGCCTTTGATATGAGCATCACATACGACAGTTACTAATGACGAATCAGTAGAGTTGAGCGGTATCTAACTAGCGAATTAGAGCAAAAAGCAGAGCTTTGTATTCGCAACACATTAAACCCAGCAATT
The DNA here is from genome assembly GCA_003230795.1 of bacterium. GTDB lineage: Bacteria > Bdellovibrionota_C > UBA2361 > SZUA-149 > SZUA-149 > SZUA-149. The sequence goes on along the minus strand of QIGM01000087.1, from coordinate 4,369 downwards.
TAACATCTTGAACGTGCACTGCTCCCCCGAACACCTACGGTGAACTTTCTTTTTGAAGACGACAGGCCTCTATGCTGGAACAAGTCCTTGAGGAGGAGGATAGGTTAAGGGTGGAAAGTCAATATCTGCTTCACGCAGCCTAAAGCGCTTCGAAGCGTTTAGGTACATTTCTACAATTTGAAAATACCAAGCAAGTATTTGCTTCCTCGTCTCATAGCAGGCGCAGAGTACAATCGGACGGCGAGTCCCTTGCTTCGTCTTATAAGGCAAGGAGCCCGGTTTTATTCGGCGAAGGATGTCTTTTGTGGGAAAACTATGTCCTTTCGCTTTCCAGGTCACTACTTCCTTGAGACGCTTCACTTCTAACTTCTTCAGCATCTGCTTCTCGTAGTCTTTAGGCGTTAAACAATTATACCCTGGAACCCTCGAGAATTTGAGCTCGTAAGTATTAGTAAAGTCTCGGATATGGATATCCGGATTGAAACGCTTTCGCGCTGAGTACTCTCCCCATCGAACTACTTTGAACTTCCTCGTTCTCTCTCTTAGAGCATCATAGATTCCGTTATATCCTGGATACTCTGAAAGTCGCTCTGAAAGTCCATCCTGGACGGCCTGAAGGCCTGAATAAAAGAAGTAGTGCTCTACATCAGACTGAAGCGGAAGGATATTGGACGTGTATCGCCGCTCAAAGACTGGACCTCCGGGAAATCCCTTCGCATACTTCCTGACACCTTCCGCAACTCTGGCATTGAAATCTCGCATAAAGGCAGAACGATTTGCGTCTGGAAAGCGAGCAACAAGATGGAGATGGTTTCCCTGTATCGCGAAGTTGTGGAGAATAACGTTGTACTTAATCGAATACTTCGCGAGATAGCCGAGAATGTGGCTCTCGAGATCACGGTTATTTATAAACCATAGAGCCGAGTTAATTGTTCGAATTGTACACAATACGGCGAATTCAGGCGTTTCCACCCTGAGCGGCTGAGACCAGATCTTCATTACACCTTCCTTCGGGAACACACTGAGACTAAGTCAGTAATCGCCGCATTGGTGAAGATGTTGTGAGATTAGGTAATTTAAGTCGCTTAAAAGTACGCAATTGCTCTGAGGGTTAAGGTAACCCTCAGAGCTTTAAGATAAGCTGCCTCTTGCTGTTAGCGCCTAAAGCGAATGCCGATTGGTCAAACTCTTGGTCAGCTCTATCGCACGTTGAGGCGGCATTAGGGCTAGAATCTGCCCCATGCGCTTTCCGGGCATGCGCTCTAGTAGAGCTAGGGCTATGTTTTCGTCTAGACGTCCTATGAGAGGTGCGGCGTCTTTTGGGGCCATTGAACCGTAGACGGTTGCTAGCTGCTCTAAGCGAGCCTCGTAGCGGTGGTCTTTTTCTTTTCGCTTTTTCTCTAGCTTACTTGAAATGGTTCTTAGCTCGGCGAGTTTCTCAGCTAAAGCTTTGCCGCGCATTTCTAGTTCGGCTTCTCTTCGCTCAACTGCAGCGCGACGGTGCTCTAGCTCCACTCTCCTTGCGTCTAGCTGGCTGAGTAGTTCTTTGTCGGCGAAGGACCAGCCTACTAGCTTTCGCTCTTCTGGGTTCGCTGGTGCACGGGGAATCATACCACGCGCTTCTGGATGCCCTGCTATCGCGCCCGCTTCCAGCGGGTTATCAATTGCTGCTAATTCGTCGAGCTCTTGGGTAATTGATTTCTCACCGCTCGCGTTTACCAGACCGCTGCTGGTCATAATCTTCAGACCAGCAAGAACTACAATTCCCCCAATAAGCGCAACGCTCTTCAACGAAACCGCTGAACGAACTTGGGCTTGCTTTGGAGGAAGATTTATTCCCGACTCACGCACTGCTTGCTCAACCTCTGGTGGCATAGAATCAAGCATTGAGGGACGCTTTGAAGCGAATGGGTTTTTGATTTTCCCAAGCTTCTTCTCTTTACGAGCCACGTATTTCCCCATGCGCTTCTGCTGTTGCTTAGCATCAGAAAGCTGACGTTCAAGCTGCTTGAGGCGTAGACTCTTCACTTGGTCGTTAACTTCGCCATAAATTTCACCCATTTCATTGGGCCCAAGAGAATCCGACATACCGGAACTTTTAACCCTACTCTTTGGCTTCGATGGGGTAAGTGTGCTCATGTTTCCCATTTGTTTCTCCTTTTCTCTTCTCTCGAGTTCGGCTTTAAGCAGATCGGCCATATCTTGGCGTTGCTCTTCGGTCATCTGCTCTTTTAGAGCTTGTAATGAGCGGTCCTCTGCGTCCATTAATCTGATTCCTCTACTTTCGTAAAACGATGACGTACAACAGTTAGATTGTTGAGTTCCTTGCGCTCTTCTCTACGACGCTCTGTCTGATGTTCGTCAAGTTTCTTCTTCTTTAAGGTTTCAAGGGTTTCCGCCTCTACCGCCTTCTCAATATAGGCATCACGTGCAAGCTCGACTGCTCCTGCCGCCTCTAGAACTAGTAAACGTTGATTCACTAAAGACTCTTGGAGATGCTCTTGGTAATCCTTAGTCAATTGCAAATCCGCCATAGTAATCTCTCCCTCGCTCGGGACAACGACTCCGTCTTGAGCCTCCAGAATAAAATTCTTTCGCTCCTCTGCTGCATGAAGCTCAGCGTTTTTTACCGCAAGCTCACGTTCTCTCTCTTTCTTTAGAGAAGTTCGGTAATCAAGGACTCGCTGCAATCGAAAGGAAAACTTCTTCATCGCTTAGCTCTGCTCGCCTCCTTCAACCGCTCGGAGTGCCTGATTAAGCATTGCTTTACATTCGTCCATCGAGAATTTCTCGAGCGGCTTCTGCATGAGAAACTCCCTTACTCCGTCAATTCGCTCAACGGCGTAATCTACTTTGGGATTCTGACCAGGCTGGTACGCTCCGATGGTAATTAAATCCTCAACTTCCCGATACTCCGCAAGCACTCGTCTTGCATCCGCAGCACTCTCCATCATTTCTTCATCTGCAACCTCTGGCATTACACGAGAGATACTCTGCAAAACGTCAATAGCTGGAAAATGACCCTTACTCGCCAAATCTCGACTGAGCACAATATGTCCGTCCAAAATCCCACGAACAGCGTCGGCAATTGGCTCGTTCATATCATCGCCCTCCACCAGCACCGTGTAGAAGGCAGTAATCGCCCCTTCGTTCCCGCAGGTTCCTGCTCTCTCGAGTAACTTCGGCAGCATTGCAAATACTGAGGGGGTATAACCACTAGAACTCGGCGGCTCACCAACAGCTAGACCAACCTCTCTCTGCGCCATGCAAAAGCGGGTAATGGAATCAAGTAACAAGGTAACGTCTTCACCTTGGTCGCGAAAATACTCGGCAATCGCCGTAGCAACAAACGCTGCTCGGATTCTCATCAAGGCACTTGTGTCACTAGTAGCAACAACGAGGATACTGCGAGCCAATCCTTCAGGACCAAGGTCTCGTTCGATAAACTCTCGAACCTCCCTGCCTCGTTCTCCAACCAGCGCAATTACGTTGATAGAAGTTCTCGCATGTTTCGCAATCATTCCAAGAAACGTAGACTTACCAACTCCGGAACCAGCCATCACTCCGACTCTCTGCCCCTTTCCGATCGTAAGCATGGAGTTCACACACTTCACACCCACATCACAGGGTGTATCAATTCGTGCTCGCTGTAGCGGAGAAGGTGGAGAAGCAAAAAGTGGCATCTCTGCAACACCGCCAATTGGCCCCTTACCATCAATTGGCTTACCCAAGGGGTCAATGGTTCGCCCTAACATCTCGGGACCAACCTTGATCATCTCTCCAGCACCATCACTCACAATGGCAGCTCCTGGAGCCACACCGTGTAGCTCACCAAATGGCATTAAAAGTATCTTGTCTTTACGAAAGCCAACTACTTGGGCTGGGATTTCCTTATCGCCTTGAATAATACGACACGTACTACCAACTCCAACCGCTGGGCCGCTACCTTCAACAATGAGCCCGATAATATCAGTCACTTCACCACGCAATGTGACGGTGTTTGTTGACTGAAGTGCGGTATTTGCTTTGGTCCAAATATCCATTCGTACTACTCTTTCGGGAACAAGGTGTCTTTCACCTGTTCCCACATCGCATCTAGTTCTAAGCTTATCTCGCCGTAATTGGTTTCAATCACGCATCCTTCGCTAATCGTCTCATCGGAAACGTACAAAATACCGAGTTCACTTTCGCTGATATCTGCCGGCAGTCCGATAACATCGAGAAACTCATAGTCATCAAGCGACACACGAATCTTAATCGGCTCAGCAGCCCCAAGACTTTCCATTCCAGAACGAATTACATCGTAGATATACTCAGGCTTCGCCTCTGCCGTCGTCTTAAGAATTTTCTTCGAAATCTCTAGAGCAAA